>NZ_CALFPF010000283.1 GCF_937919775.1 uncultured Gimesia sp. | reverse complement strand
ATGGCAAAGCAAAAGGATATCGTCCGGTCTTTGCTCCCTGGTTCGAAATCACCGCGATTAAAGTGAAAAAAGAAGAATATCCTGTTCGCGTTTCTGAAGTAATTCAAAAATTCTCAAACCAGGAAAGCGAAACTCAACCTGATAAGCGGGTCAATCGTCTGATTGTGCACGCGTTGAAAAATAATCCGCCGCAATCGATCTATGATGTGTGTCGAGTTTACGGGACTGTTTTTAATGAAGTCGAGCAGGCATGGGTGAAAACCCTGGAAGAGGCAAAACAAGCTAAAGCTGCCTTACCGGAAAAACTTGCTGACCCGGACGCGGAAGAATTGCGTCAGATTTTATATCACCCGGAAACACCGACAGCGGCAGGCGATGATGTTGTGCAGGGAATGTTTAACCGCGCACAGCGTGATCAGATACGTCGCTTCGAGAAAGAAATCGAAACACTGGATGTCACCTCTCCGGGGGCGCCTCCTCGTGCGATGGTGATGTATGACAATGAAAAACCGGTCACTCCCCATGTTCATTTGAGAGGGAACCCGGGGCGACGTGGAGAGCAGACCCCGCGTCAATTTTTCCGAATTCTGGCCGGGGAAGATCGAAAACCGTTTCAGAAAGGAAGTGGACGGCTCGAACTGGCGCAGTCGATTACGTCACGGGATAATCCTTTAACCGCACGCGTTTTTGTGAATCGGGTCTGGATGCATCATTTTGGCGAAGGCCTGGTCAGAACGCCCAGCGATTTCGGTGTACGAAGCGAGGCTCCGACGCATCCGGAACTGTTAGACTATCTTGCCTATCGCTTTATGCAGGAAGGCTGGTCTGTGAAGTCGTTACATAAAATCATGATGCTGTCAGCTACTTATCAGCAATCGTCTCAGATTGACCAGAAAGCCGCACTGATTGATTCCGATAATCGTTTGCTTTGGAAACATTCTCCCCAGAGATTGGATTTCGAAGCGATGCGAGATTCACTCCTATTTGTCTCCGGACAACTTTCGGAAGATCGGGGAGGGAGAAGTTTTCTAATCGATCAGATCCCGACAGACCCAAGGCGTACCGTGTACAGTTTTGTGGATCGTAATAATTTACCCAACGTCTTTCGTACGTTTGATTTTGCCAATGTGGAATCCAGTACCGCGCAGCGGCCTTTTACAACGGTTCCTCAGCAGGCATTATTTGCCATGAACAGCCCGCTGTTAATTGAGCAGTCCGGATTGCTGGTAAAAGATCTGGAGCTGGAAAAAATGGCAGCAGACAAGAGTGTGGATGCTGCAATCGAGGCACTTTACCAGCGGGTTCTGTCGCGGAAACCGGCGGCTGAGGAAATCGAGCTTGGTAAAAACTTCCTGAGTCATCATCGGGATCAAATTAAGACACCCGCTCAGATGAGTGGTTGGGAAAAGTATGCCCAGGTGCTTTGTACTTCCAA
>NZ_CALFPF010000282.1 GCF_937919775.1 uncultured Gimesia sp. | reverse complement strand
GATTCCAGATCAGGTATTTACCGGTAGTGTGGTATTAATCAATCCGCAGGCAGATATTCGTGCCCGCACGTTTCCGGTTAAAATCCGCATCAAAAATACAATTACCAAAGATGGGCCGGTGCTGAAGTCGGGGATGCTGGCCCGGGCTGTGCTGCCGACAGGCCCGAAGCAGAGTGCATTACTGGTTTCCAAGGATGCCCTGGTTCTGGGGGGGCCTACGCCGATGATCTATGTCGTTGAAACGGCTCCCGACAATAAAAAACAGGGGAAAACGCGTGCGGTTCCCGTTCAGGTTGGTGTTGCCAGCGGCCGGTTAATTCAAGTCAAAGGAAACTTGAAACGCGGGGAGTATGTCGTCATTCGAGGCAATGAACGCTTAAGACCGGGACAGGATGTTGTGATCACGGAAGTTTTGTCCCCCGATGCGGAACCAAAATCCAAAGCCATGAACGCCGATGGTTAAAGAGGATCATTTATGAATTTTATCAACGCGATTGTACATAATCCGGTCAAAGTGACCGTCGGTGTCTTAATGACCGTCCTGTTCGGACTGGTGGCTCTCATCCGCATGCCGATGCAGCTGACTCCCGAAGTACAAAGACCTACGATTACTGTGGAGACCCGCTGGCCGGGCGCCAGTCCGCAGGAAGTCGAGCAGGAAATAGTACTGGAGCAGGAAGAACAGCTCAAAAGTGTGGAGGGGATTACCAAACTGAGTTCGGAAAGTGCCGACTCGAAAGGCTCGATCACACTGGAGTTCCTGGTCGGTACGAACATGGACGAGGCATTGCTCAAGGTGAATTCCCGCTTGCAGCAGGTGCCGGAATATCCGGAAGATGCAGACCAGCCGATCATCAGTACGTCTAACGCCGCCGACCGTCCGATTGCCTGGTTTATTCTCAGCAGTCGTCTCCCGTCGGATGAAAAAATTATTGCATTTCAGAAAACGCATCCTGAATTAAAGGCAGAGTTGGATGTCGTTCGAAACACTCCGAACCCTGGTCTGGCGATGCTGCGGTTGAGACTGCTGGCGAAAGAGCACCCCGATGTCAGAGGGGGGATTTTACCAGCGGAAGATATTGAAGTCACTAAGTTGCGCCGCTTTGCGGAAGATGAAATTGAAGCGCGATTTGAACGCGTTTCGGGCGTCTCACAGTCTAATGTGTTAGGCGGTCTGGAAGATGAACTTCAGGTTGTGGTCGATTCCGAGCAACTGGCAGCGCGGCAACTAACGATCGCCGATGTGCGTGCCGTTCTGCGGGGCCAGAACAAAGATACTTCTGCC
>NZ_CALFPF010000281.1 GCF_937919775.1 uncultured Gimesia sp. | reverse complement strand
TCTTTCAAGAGTGCTACTGATGTTCAAACAAGTAAACAAACACCTGCAATGCATTAGATTGATTTGACATAGGTCACTATATGCTACAGAATTAGAGTTTGGACTGGTATACCAAATACACTATCCTGAAAATTTGAATCAAAAATCTGCCCTCAGGGTCTCCTGCCTGTTTTGCCTATATAAAGAAAGCCCACTGCAGTGAAGAAATCTCTACAAATTGCCTTGTGCCTGATCTCAGCAACCCTCTTTACGGTTTCAAACAGTCAGGTTAAAGGAGCAGAGCCACAGCTGGAGCTGCAGCCCCATGACCATATCGTTTTCATCGGCAATACGTTCGCCGAACGCATGCAGGATGCCGGATATTTCGAAACACTGCTCCATAGCCGTTTTCCGGACAAGCAACTTGTCGTTCGTAATCTAGGCTGGTCAGCCGACGAACTCACGCTGCGTCCCCGTTCAAAAGATTTTCAGGATCACGGCCACAACCTGGAAGATCACAAAGCCGACGTCATCATCGCCTGCTTCGGGTTTAACGAATCGTTTGCCGGCGAAAAAGGGCTCGCCCAATTCGAAGCCGACCTGAAAGACTTTATCGACACGACTCTCAAGACAAAATACAACGGTAAATCTCACCCGCGTCTCGTTCTCTTCTCACCCATCGCCAATGAAAATCTGCATCGTCACGGTTTAACCGACTGCAAAGAAAATAACCAGCGTATTGAACTCTACACTGCCGCCATGCAGAAAATTGCCAAAGAGAAAAACGTGGTTTTTGTGGACCTCTATACTCCCAGCAAAGAACTGATGAAAAATGGCAAACATCCCTTAACGTTCAACGGCATCCACCTGACCGATTATGGCTACCAGCAACTGGCCCCCGCCATTGATGAGGCTTTGTTTGGTCCGGCTCCCAAAACCGGTTCGACGGTTGACCTGAAAAAACTGCGTGCGGAAGTTCTGGAGAAGAACAGGCAGTTCTGGTACGACTATCGCTCTGTCAACGGTTATTACATCTACGGCGGGCGAAAAGAACCGTTCGGCGTCGACAACTTCCCTGCGGAATTTGCCAAGCTCCGCAAAATGATCCACAATCGTGACGAACGCATCTGGGCCGTCGCACAGGGCAAAACCGTTCCCGTGAAAATTGACGACAGTCAGACAGGCGACTTCGCTGACATTAAAACGAATGTCAAAGACCTCGCTTCGATTAAGATTACAACACCTCAGGAGTCACAAAAGAAATTCGAACTGCCTGAAGGTTTTGAAATCAATCTGTTCGCTTCCGAAGTGGAATTCCCGGAACTGAAAAACCCGGTTCAATTCACCTTCGACAGCAAAGGCCGACTCTGGGTCTGCACGATGGCGTCTTACCCGCAATATCTGCCCGGTAAAAATGTCGATGATAAAATCCTGATTTTTGAAGACACAAACGGCGATGGTCGTGCCGACAAACAGACCGTGTTTGCCGATGGCCTGCACCTGCCCACCGGAATTGAACTGGGTGACGGCGGCGCTTATGTGGCCCAGCAGCCGAATCTGGTATTTCTGAAAGACACCGACGGCGATGATCATGCAGACTACCGCGAAATCGTTTTGCACGGTTTCGACTCTGCCGACTCGCACCATTCGATCAGCGCCTTCACCTGGGGTCCCGGCGGAGATCTCTATTTCCAGGAGGGAACCTTTCATCACTCTCAGGTGGAAACACCCTACGGTCCGCGCCGCCTCAAAAATGCCGGCATCTTCCGTTATGAACCGCGAACGGAAAAGTTTGACGTCTTCGTTTCTTACAACTTTGCCAATCCCTGGGGACATACCTTCGACCGCTGGGGGCAGAATTTTGTCGCAGATGCATCCGGTGGCGCCAACTATTACGGCACCGCATTTTCCGGTGATCTGGACTACCCCCGCAAACACGCCGGCATGAACCAGTTTCTGAAAAAACAATGGCGGCCCACCGCAGGCTGCGAGTTTGTTTCCAGTCGACAGTTCCCGGAAGAGATGCAGGGGAACTACCTGCTCAATAACTGCATCGGCTTTCATGGCGTGCTGCAGTATAAAATGAAAGAAGACGGTTCCGGCTTCGCTGCAGATCCTGTCGAGCCGCTCGTCACATCCACAGACACCAACTTCCGTCCTGTCGATCTGCAGTTCGGACCGGACGGTGCGCTGTACCTGATCGACTGGTTCAACCCGCTCGTAGGACATATGCAGCACTCGATCCGCGACCCCAACCGGGACGCCCAGCACGGTCGTATCTGGCGGGTCACTTACAACAATAAACCGGTATTAAAAGATCCGGAAATTGCCGGTGCTTCGATTCCCGAACTACTCGATCTGCTGAAAACATACGAAGATCGGGTTCGCTATCGGGTCCGACGCGAGTTGCGGATTCGCAATACCGATGAAGTCATCGCGGCTCTCAACAAGTGGGTTGCCGGCCTCGATCCCAAAGATAAAGATTACCAGCACAACCTGCTCGAAGCGTTGTGGGTTCACCAGAACCTCGATGTGGTCGACGCTGCGTTCCTGAATAAAATGTTGCGTTCGCCGGAACCCAAAGCCCGCGCAGCAGCCACACGCGTCTTATGCTACTGGCGCGACCGGATTGATAATTCGCTCGATTTACTGCAAATCCAGGTCAATGATGAACATCCCCGAGTCAGACTGGAAGCAGTTCGGGCACTGAGTTTTTATCACGATCCTCGCGCGCTTGAGATCGCCGTGGAATCACTGGTTCACCCGCAGGATTATTATCTTGAGTACACATTAAAAGAGACGATGGACACACTCGAAAAACGGATGGAAGCTCAGTAAATCTTACGAGAGATGATCCAGAGAGTATTAGCAGATTGATCCGGGAGAGAAGTCACATTTTCCCCCGGATCAATCAACCTCGCCCCACAACATTTCGCTGACAGCCGCCGGGCGGCTTAACCAACTATGATCAGTTTTTTGCGCAGAGTAAGTTTCATAATGAGAAATCAACCCCGTTTTTTTGCAATCCTGCTGTTCCTGGGAATTACTTTTTTCCTCAACGATCAAATCGCAGAACAGGCTTTTGCACAATCGCAGACCAGCAGTGTGTCGCCGTTGATGAAGCTGCTCAAAAGTGGCCGCATCCCGGCGCAAAGACAGGGCACGATCATTGAACTCATCTGCCGCAAAGGAAACAAAGAAGACCTCGGATATATCTGGGAGCAAACGGTAGCGGATCACTTCAAAGGCGAAATCAGGGAAAAAGCACTGCTTTCACTGAAAGAGGCCTTCCAGAATCGAAAAATCATTCCCGCCGGTTCACTGGATGGCATTGCCACACTGATTGACGAAAAACCTCCCGTCAATCAGACCGCCGTTGAACTGGCCGGTTTATGGAAAGTTCCCTCTGCAGCGGCAAAGCTCCAGGAATTAGCGTTAGCAAAGAACACGGACAGCAAACTGAAATCAGCGGCGATTGACGCCCTCGTTTCCATCGGCGGCCCCGAGAGGATCAAAGCCATGCGCGAACTGACCCGGGAGAATTCTCCCCAGGAAATCCGCTACCTGGGCGCAGCCGCATTGGTTTCACTCGATCTGCCAGCGGCCATAGAGGCCGGCATCAACATTATGTCTTCGGGCAAATCAGGCGACCCGACCCCTTTTATCGCCGCGATTCTCGACACACAGGGCGCCGCCGATCAATTCGCGTCTGCCATCACTGCGCAAAAAATCCCGGAAGACGTCGCAAAAAAACTCCTGCGGTATATGTATTCCGTCGGACGCAGCGATAAAGCATTAAGTGATGCTCTCAGTAAAGCCGCCGGCATGTCGGGCGAAGAAAAGACACTCACAGAAGACGAATTTAAACAGCTCGTGGCTGATGTGATTGAACATGGAAACGCGGAACGCGGCGAACAGGTTTTCCGTCGATCCGATCTGAGCTGCATGAAATGTCATTCCGTCAGCAAAGCCGGCGGAGAAGTTGGCCCGGATCTGAGCCCGATCGGCGCCAGTTCCCCCGTCGATTACCTGGTTCGTTCCATTCTCTATCCGAATCAGGCGGTCAAAGAAGCCTATCAGACGTTTGTGATTGTGACGTTTGAAGGAAAAATCATTCGAGGCATCATTGTTGATCGCAATGACGAACGGGTGATCCTCAAAGACGCTAACGGCAAGGAAATGGTCATCCCCGTCGATGATATCGATGACGAAGCCGAAGGGGGATCTTTGATGCCTCAGGGTTTGACCAAATTTTTAACGCGCGACGAACTGGTTGATCTGGTCAAGTATCTGTCCGTCCTGGGCAAACCGGGCCCGTATGCCATTCGTTCCAAACCGACCGTCCAGCGCTGGTTATTGATGAGAGAAATTCCCAGCCTGATCTTATCGAACGAAAATCCTGACGAAGAACTCTTTGAAGAACACGTGCTTCGCGCACCGGTCACGGCCTGGGTCCCCCAATATGCGATGCTCGCAGGTTTGCTCCCTTTTGAGGAACTGAAAGATCTGGCCACCGATTCAAAGATTCTCCTGCAGGCAGACATCAATGTCACGGAAGCAGGCACCGTCGGTTTTCGCATCAATTCTGCAGAGGGCACCCGCATCTCGATGGATTCAGATGCTTTAAAACCTGAATTGGAAAATCAATTTGAGCTGACAAAAGGGGATCATAAACTGACGCTGCTGATCAACCTGGCCAACCGCAGCGACAAAGGGGTCCAGGCGGAATTCTTCAAACCCGCCGGTTCCAAAGCGTCGTTTACGGTGGTCGGCGGCAAGTAGTCCGCACTCCATCAATTAAAGCGTTGGTTTACTGGCTTCGATCGCGTCGTTGTCTGCCTTGAGATCCGGCACGTACGGATGCGTTTTCTGCCATTCCTTCCAGAACGTGGCGGCATGCGTATTGCGCCAGAGCGCTAAGGCATTCCCCACGTGACTGTAGAACGTGTATTTCTGCAGGATCTCGTCTTCGGTATGTGTGGTGGTATTTTTAATCACCCATTTCGCCGCTTTTACAATCTGTTCATGCGGCGGATGCAGTTCCTTGGGCGCAATTGCCAGCCATTCCAGATGATGTCCGGTGGCAATCACATTTTTATAATCGGGAATCTCTTCTGGATGGGTCAGCGCTTTTTTGCCATCCATCCAGTTCGCCGGCCAATGGCCGTCTTCAAACTGACAAACGCTGATCAGGTCGCGAACTCGTTCCAGGTAGGCATACGCTTCTGCCCGCGCGGCATCAGACAAAATGTCAAACTCGTCATCCAGACGAATCAGCAGCATCAGTGAATAGACCCGGTGAGTCCCCACACAAACGCCATATTTCTTATCACCGCGAATCAAGCGCCGCGTGATCTGATCGAATGAAACCGCACGTCCGTCGGTCGACTTCCACTGTTTCACAGGAGGAATCCATAATCCAAACGCCATCGCCGACCATTCTACTTCCCGTTCATCCAGACGAAAATCTCGCAGCGACTGCTGAATGACATCGTTGACATCCATATTACGCCTGGAGGGCGCGAAAACCGGTTCATCCAGATGGATTCCGGCTTCCGTCAATGAAGCGAGCCAGTGGTCGTGATGCACCGAGCCGCCGATCTGACTTCCCCAGCGAATGGAAATCCCCGACGGTTGATCGACCAGCAGAGGAGCAGCTTCATCGCCCCACGAAGCGAGAAAACGGGCATGATCAATCAAAAAGTCCCGCATTTCAACGCCCGAGACAATGCTCGGATCCTGAAACGTCGACTGAATACTCCAGGTCCGCAAAGCGTGCTCCACATGGTTCGGCTTCAGATGTTTCCGGGGAAATTTCGGCCGCACCTGTTTCAGTACCGCCGCCAGTTCTTCGTCCGTCACCACAGAAGGATCGTCGTAAAACGGTGTCACGCGCAGTGGCACCTCTCGTTCAATTTTGACTTCCGGATACGACTCCTGCAGCAGAAACACATCATTGAATTCCTGCTGAGAGTCCCGAGAGCCGAGCGTGTAAGCGCCGCAAAAAACGAGCACTACCAGCACCTGAACCGCAATCACAGTTTTCAATGA
>NZ_CALFPF010000280.1 GCF_937919775.1 uncultured Gimesia sp. | reverse complement strand
GTTGCGCGCCGGACTTTCTGCCGCACGCTGTTGATGGCGGCCGGCGATGGTTGATTTGCATCGTATTCCGCGAGACGCTGGCGAGAAAGTTGTCGCAGAAAATGAATCGAACATTGTCGCACAAACAGAGGTTGTGCAGCACCCAGACCAGCAAACAGATCTGCCAGTAACTGTTGATTCAAGGGGACTTTCCCCTGCGCCACGTTAAACCAGGTGCGTATTGAGGGGGTAGCAGCGCCCGCGTTTCCTGCGGCATCAATCTTACTCCAGACCGCGCGTGCCGCCGGGTCCTCTTTCGCTGCGACTAACCATTCAATCGCAGCCGTCCGTTGTACTTCGGAACTTGAATATGCTGCCTGAGGCACGGAAACAACCGGATCAAGCACAAATCCAAGATTGGTACTCGCAAGCAGTTCCAGGCCCGTTTTGTCAGGCGGCGCAGACAGCAGAGCCGCCAGGAGATCGTCACTCTGATTCATTTGTTCGAGATAGGATTTACTGAACTTCAACGCCGGCGGTGGATCGGTTCGCCAGCGCTGCTTTCGCGTGATTCTCACAGGCGCGCCAATGTTTTGATCTTTCATTACAAGCATCTGATCAGCCTGCAATGAAATTTCCTGCTCTGATGTCGGCGATGTAACATGGACCTCTCCCGAGAATGCCATGATTTCTCGTCTCTTTTCATCCAGTTGGAGGAAGCCGACAGACGTACCAGCCTGCTTGACTTGAACCAGCCATTCCTGCCGTTGATCCTGAAATTTCAATACATCGCCTGACTGAAGATCTGAGATCGCGACTTTACCGGTAATCAAATCCAGATCGATGACCGTCTGCAGCGAAGCCGACGGGTTAGCACCCGGTTTTGTCGTGTCCTGGTTTTTGACTCCCCGCATGGTAATCTGAATTTCCGAATCGGCGTCGAGTACCAGTTCCGGCCCTGAACCCCCCGATCCCGATTGAATTTTTCCCTGCAGCCAACTGAAGGGCAGCGTGCGCAATTCGAGTTTCTGCTCCGAATCAATCTCGATACGTTTCGCGGGAGCGCCCGCAAGAATTCCTTTCCAGGGTGAAGTCGCATCGTTGCGAGAACCAATAATCCCGGAAAGCCGCGTCCAGGATATTTGCAGATCGAGTTTGCTGACATCCTCAGCCAGCGGCCCCTTTTTCGCCACAACAGGCGACTCGTTGTCTTTGTTGTCCATTGCCGGCACAACGGGAATTGCCCTGGGCGAAGGCTGCGGGGCAGGAATCGTTTTTTTTGTTTCCGGGACCACAACCATCTCAGGAATGGATTCACCTTTAACGGGCTGCTCTGCTTCTGAGCCAGGATTTTTCGGAATGGAGGGAGGAGCTTCCGGAACAGGTTTTTTCGTAATCGATATTTCTTCCGCATTGTGAATCAGTATCAAGTACGCAGGCAGCATGATGGCAATCACGACAACCGCCACAGCAACCGAGAGCCAGAGTGGTCTGCTTGACTGCTTCCGGCTTGACCGCAAGGGCCGTCGTTGAGATTCGGTTTTGCGGGGAATCTTTTCTACGGACTCAACAACAGCTTCAGAATCAGTTGAATCCAAATCGGGCTGCTGCCGGTCTTCGATCTTCTGCAAATAATGACTGGCTGACGGTGTAGACTCAACCGGCGGGCACTGCTCCAGGGTAATGTCGCGCATCCGCTGCGAAACCTGCGCCGCGTACTGCGCGTCCTGTTGATTAAGAACACTGGAGACAGCGTCTGTATGCGCCGCCTGCCAGGTGGAAATCACTTCACGGAGAGTTGTTGTGTTACGCCAGCAGTCCAATTCGAACGCCTCACTCTCGTCAGCACTCATGTTTTCTTCAACGAAAGCAGCGACGGATTCCGCATCAGTGAGATCGTTTTCTAAAGATTCATTGGATGATACTTGTTGCTCATAAATCTGTGAAAGCGTTTTCCAGTGTTGTAATAGAACTGAATCCGCAGCCAACTGCTCGCGCACTGCCACTCCCTTTGCATCGGAAAGGCGACCTTCCAGCAGTTTGATCAATGTCAGGATGTGAGTGTTTTTCTGATTCATGCGTGTCTGTTTCGGACTTTCATTAACTTTTTCAATCTCTGTTGTGCGCGGTGCAACTTGGGGCCGACGGCATTTTCGGAAATCCCCAGCGCCCGACCAATTTCCGCGTAACTCAAATTCTGATCAAAGTACAATACTAAAACGCGACGGTCGGAAGGCTTCAGTTGCTTCATGACGTTTCGAATCTCTGACCGATCCTCTGCATCGTGAGCTGCGACAGCCTGCTGAGTCTGTTGCGGAACCGTAGCAATATCAAACTGACTATCATTCGGCCGGATCTTTTCTTTGTCCCGTCGCTGCCCAGTGATCACGTTCAGCGTTGTCCGCCGGGCTATCACCGCCAGCCAGGTTGACAGTTTACTGCGGCCTTGAAACTGCCGCAGACTATTCAGATCCCCCTGAAACAGAGCCGCCATCACTTCGGCTCCACACTCTTCCACGAGATCTGGTGCAGAAACAATTCCACACTCGCGACATGTGGAAAGAATACGGCTGACGATCAGTTTCTCATAGCGACTGACAAACTCACTCCAGGCATGCGAGTCTCGTTTCAGCAACTGCAGGATGAATTGACGTTCTGCCTGACGTGCTGAGTCCGGATTTCTCTGGGATTGCGTACTCGTATCTCGCTCCTGCGATGACCGCCTTGTCGGCGCATCGCTGGGTGGATCGTCAATCGGAGGCAATTCCATTGAGGTCATACAGGTGACTTATTCAATTGCTGTCAAAACATCTTCAAATCCGTCTGCTGCAGAAATCCGTTTTGAGAATTAGTTGAACACTTTGAAATGAGAAAAAAGCCGTCATCCGCACAAATGATCTTATGCGGTTGACGGACAGGATACAAGAATTTGTTTC
>NZ_CALFPF010000279.1 GCF_937919775.1 uncultured Gimesia sp. | reverse complement strand
CGGTATCATCGAGAGACATTCGTGAACAGGACAGGAAAAGAAACCGAGGTTTTCCTGCCCTATTGAAGGGGAACCGTTCACTACAGGGCATGTTTTTGAAAAACTGGCGATGTTTTCCGGCAGACGTATTGAATCCGCACAAAGATTGAAGTCGATGTGCGGATTCGCCGGATGCGGGAATCGCGAAATACGCTCAGCCGAGCAGTTTAACTGGCAATGATTTGCGTCTGGGGGTCATCAGAAATATTGACCCAGACATGCACATGGGGTGCGCCTCGATAATGCCAGACAAAAGCGGGGCCTTCGAGACGCCAGTTGTCCCAGACCTGATCGTCACCGATATCACCCGATTGATAGAAGGCGATACGACATTGATCCAGGCCTCCCTGCGTTTTGATGCATTTTTTAACTTCGCTCTGGTCCGAAGTACGAAATGGTTCAATTAACGAATTGAGAACTTTTTGCATCTCCTGCTTTTGATCTCCGGTCATGTCAGAAATCTGCAGACCTGCGATTTCTTTCGCAGATTTTTTGAACTGGATTTTTGTTTCGGCCGGCGCTTTGGGAATCAGAGCGACTTCACGCTGTTTTCCGTCCAGGATTTGGTAGACGTGATTGGCCTTTAATGCCTGTTCCCAGAAAATGTTTCCTGGATGGTTGGCTTTTTCATTAAAATCGTCTGCCGCGTGACCATAAAAAATCGGGCCGCCGAAGGCAAGGTGTTCAGCACTGTCTCCATCACAGCGTACGGTCGTGTGTCGTCCGGTCATGACAAATTGAAATTGATCCGTGCCAGGGGTTCCAAAAATGGCGATCGATTGATCTTCGCCATAACCGCCTTGATCATCCTGAAGCTGCTTGCGGATTTTCTGATGCCAGCTCGGGTCGAAGTGGCCAAAGAAAATCGATTCAATGAGCTCCTGCTGGTCTTTGCTAAAGAAATCACTGTTCACAATCGGCTCTGTAATGTTCCAGTTGGCCCGGATGTGCTGACGCAGCAGTCCATGTTTATCTTTGTGGTCCCAGTTGAAGCAGACTTTTGATTTTTGATCCGGAGTGAAGCTTTCATAAAGTTTTTTGACAAGCGGTTCCGGAGCCGAGGGGGAAGTCTTTTCAGGTTGCCCTGCTCTCAGCAGTTCGGTAGCACCGAGTAATGGTGTACCCGCTAAGGCGGCACCTACCGTTTGAACGAAATGGCGTCGCGAGATTGGCAGAGAGCTGGGAAGTGGGGAATGCAACGGAGAGCGAGAGTTAAATTCCATGAGAACACCAATCTTTGTAATGTATTATTGAGGGGTTGTAACATTTCAGCGGCAGCGGTAGTTCAGTTTATCAGTTCTTTCACTTGGTCGTCAAATAAAATCCACCTGGATTGGAATTACCTTGATTTTGTCAAAAGTGTTTCCTCGCCAGAAAATGATCTGAATTGGCACTGGTAACTAGGTCTTGGGCGTGGTAGTCTGGCTGATGTGGATTTGTGTGCAGTGTTTGCTGAAGAGGCCATTTGTGAAATCTGGTGGAAGCGGATACGGGCATAATTGAATGTTGATGAGTCTGGGTTTAGAATATTTGGTTCTCTTATCTACATTTCCATAACCCAGTTCTTTTAACAGTCTAGTCGGGCAAAACATAGCGTGCTGAATTATCATCATTCTTGGGAAGAGCGAAAACAGAAATCTTTCTGTTGGAAGCGAAATACAATGAGAAAACGATTTTCTTCGCTGCTTTTGATGGGGGGG
This sequence comes from uncultured Gimesia sp., assembly GCF_937919775.1. Classification (GTDB taxonomy): domain Bacteria; phylum Planctomycetota; class Planctomycetia; order Planctomycetales; family Planctomycetaceae; genus Gimesia. The sequence continues at coordinate 5,235 of NZ_CALFPF010000279.1, read as the reverse complement.
ATTGCATACTCCCTATCTGTTCCGGGGGCATTTTCTGTCGTGGCACAGGAAGCAACTCCTCCGGTAAAGGCCAGCCCTGGTGAAAATTCTCCTACTCAAAAAGCTCCCGTTGAAAGCACGGACAAAACGACTCCCGCCCCTCAACCATTGCCTGGACCAGAGAAATTATTGAATGGCGGAAATTTCTGGGATCACTGGAAATATTTCAGCGAAGAAGAGAAAGAAGAGAATCGAAACGTCACCTGGAAGGTCGTGAGTGGTGGCAAAGATCAACCGAGTATTCTGATTTGTTCCGGGAAACCTTACGGTTATATTCGAACACAAAAATCCTACGAGAATTTTCAATTCAGTATGGAATGGATGTATCCGAATGATCCCAATGCCAATAGTGGAATCCTGCTGTTTACGACCGAGCCCGAGAAAGTCTGGCCTAAGGCATTTCAGGTCCAGCTGCACCGGCCGGAAGTGGGCAATGTGTTTCCTACACCGGGAAGTGGCGCCAAGTCGGCGAATACGCTCTCGCCTGCCACCCCTTTGAATCTGCCGGTCGGGAAGTGGCATAAATGCGTATTAACCTGTCGGCAGGGAACCATTTCTGTCATGATCAATGGAGTCAAATTGGGAGAGGTCAACGGCTGCGACCCCAGTAAGGGTGCGATTGCACTTCAAAGTGAAGGATCTGAGATCCATTTTCGGAATCTGGTTGTGGAAATTCTGCCTCCCGAACCAGCGCCACAAAAGGAACCTGTTGCACAGCAGAAGGGCAACGATTCCTGAAGTTGTGATGCGACTGTCTTAGGAGTGAAAAGTCCTCTGTGAAGGACTTACTTTTTGGGTTGGCGCAAGACTAAGGTCGGGCAGGGTGAATGCCTGAGGACGCGTTCTGCGACAGACCCCAATGCCAGTCTGGTGAGGCCCGAATAACCGTGCGAAGGAATGACGATCAGGTCTGTTCCTTTCTCTTTTGCGAAATCCGCAATCTTGATGCCCGGGTCACCCACTAATGTCTCGAAGGTAACTCCTTCGATCTGATGTTTGGCAAATTCTTCTTTTGCATATTTTTGGACGTGTTCCGTTCGCTTCTCGTCTGTCAGTCCGCCGAATAATACGCCCGGAGAGACCAGATCCAGTGGAACCATCACATGCACCACGGTGACCAGAGCAGGGTCCTCTGAAATGAGAATCGCCTGTTTGATTGCTTCCAGAGAGCTTTCTGAAAAATCGACAGGAACGAGAATTTTTTTGCCTTGGAAATAGCCCATGATGCGGTGCTTTCATGAATGAGTGATGTCAAATTACAGCAGGCAGGTTTGATTGTATAAAGTTACGACTGCAGGGAACAATGGTAATCACATCGACGCTTCCACAACTGGTCTACTTGTCGAATTCCCCTGACTTGTATCGTTTCCAGTAGTCGTCCAGTTCTTTTTTGACCCGGTTCGAAAGCAGCAGGACACCCAGAATATTGGGGAACGCCATTCCTAGAATCATTAAATCGCCAAAGTCCAGGACATTCGTTGCCGAAACAATTGAGCCCAGCACAACAAAAATCAGAAACAGGATGCGATATGCCAGCGAAATCGTGCGGCTGTCACCAAACAGAAACGCCCAGCAGCGTTCGCCGTAATACGACCAGGAGATCATGGTCGAATAAGCGAATAAAATGACAGAGACCGAGAGTACATACTGAAAGCCGGGGATCTGCGAGTCCATGGCCTCTGAAGTGAGGGCGGCTCCATTGTTGCTTTTGATCAGATCTGCGTATTGAGGGTCATTGTAGGCGCCGGTAATGATCATCACTAGTGCGGTCATCGTGCAGATCACAATGGTATCGACAAAAGGCCCCAGCGAGGCCACGATCCCTTCCCGAACGGGAAATTTGGTTTTCGCAGCCGAATGCGCGATGGCCGCAGAGCCCACGCCGGCTTCGTTGGAAAAGGCGGCTCGTTTAAAACCGAGAATTAAGACGCCGATGATGCCTCCATACATGGCATCAGGAGCGAATGCACCGTCGATGATGGATTGAAAGGATTCCGGAATTTTCTGGATATTCAACACAATAATTGCCAGGCATGCCAGAATATAGATACCGCACATCAGGGGCACGATCTTTTCTGTCGTGCGGGCAATGCTGCGAATGCCACCGATGATGACGATGCCCACAAAAAATGCCATGATCAAACCATAGACCCAGCTGTAATCGTTAAGGAACGGAATCGTCTCAGCGACGGCGCCCAGAGATTGTTTGACCTGAAATGCATTACCGCCAGCCAGCGAACCGCCGATGCACAATATAGCGAACAGAACAGCCAATGCTTTGCCGAGACCAATCATAAAAGCGTTGGCAGGAAACAGTTCTTTTAAGCCCACGGAGAGGTAACACATCGGACCTCCCATGACGCGCCCGTCAGGGCTGATGCGGCGGTAAATTTGAGCCAGAGTACATTCTGCAAATTTGGATGTCATACCCAACAGCCCCGCCAGCATCATCCAGAACATCGCTCCCGGACCGCCGGTGGCGATGGCAATCGCAACCCCCGCGATATTTCCCAGCCCGACTGTCGCGGAAAGGGCAGCAGTCAAAGCCTGAAAGTGGGTGACTTCCCCTTCATCCTCCGGGTTATCATATTTTCCCATGACCAGCTTAATGGAATGCTTAAAAGCACGCAGATTAATAAAGTTCATGCGGAAGGTGAAATAGGTGGCACCGATGACCAGCCAGAGTACAGCCAGGGGAATTCCTTCTCCTTTTTGGAACTGTTGCGCTGTTAAAGGAACGGGATAAAAGAAAATTCCTCCCAACGTTTCGTTGAACTTTCCGAAGACGGCATCGATTTTCTGCTCGACAAGTGCAAAGCCTTCCGGCGCTGGTTTTTCTGCCGCGGCTTGTGCTGCTCCAGGAGTCTCCATGTGCGTTTCGGTCGATGAGCCAGGTGCCTGCGATGCTTCCAGGCTCAAATTACCGGGATAAAAAAGCAGAAATACCAGAGCCGCTGCCAGTCCGGAACGTAGTGTCGAGTTGAGGGGGCTGTTTCGCCGGTCGAAATTCATAAAATTGGATTCCCATTCGCAAGTAACAGTTGCCAGAGATAAAAAACCAAATCCGATTCCCGTCTTTACAATAGAAACCAAAGCGAAAAAAACCTGGTGTGTTACCGCTTTTCCTTGGAATTTGATTTGATTGGGTTGGTTTTCAGGGCAGAGTCGGGATTGATTACTGAATCCCATGGGAGCGCTACAGACTTCGCAGTTATCATAATCGTTGTATGAGACTATCAAATAACAGGTTACGTTCCAAGGTGTTTCTTGAAAAAGCCACGAAAAGTTCGCTGTTTTTGAAACTGAATCTCAATTGTTTCTTTTTGACAATTTTGGTTGTCAAAAATAGCAGATCTGCCTATGATGATTATATAGAGAGAATTGCAGATGTTGCAGCTCTGATATTTCAGGCTGTTGTTATCATAATCAACCAGTCCCTTTTAAACCATGTAGAAAACGATCCATGCGCGTTTCGATTGATGAAAATGATCGTAGTTTTTTGCTGGGGCTCAATCGTCTTAAGTCCGCAACGATTCACGAGATTTGCGAGCAGGAAGGGGTGACGGCCACTGCCGTGCGCCAGCGTCTGGTCCGTTTGCAGGGGTTGGATTTAATCGCACGAACCCAGGTCAAAGAAGGGCGTGGACGTCCGCATTACACGTATTCCGTGACCAGTCTGGGAATGCGGCTGCTGGGGGATAATTACGCTGAGCTGGCGAATATCTTATGGGAGGAACTCAAAGGCATTGATAACGAAGAACTGCGATGTCGGCTTGCCGCCCGAATTCAGACTGCTCTGGTGCAGCAATATGGTCGCAATGTGGATGCCCCCTCTCTGCATGGGCGGATGGAGCAGTTGAAGCAGGCCTTGGAAGAGCGCGGCTTTGTTGTGGAACTCGATCATTCCGGCCCACTGCCGATTTTGCGGGAGCATAATTGTCCCTACCATGACATTGCAAGTGGGGATTCGACCATCTGTGAGCTGGAGCAGAGAGTCTTTGAGCGGGTGTTGGGGACGAAAATGCATCTGGCAGAGTGCTGTCTGGATGGGCACCATTGTTGTGAGTTCGAAGCGCAGATAAGTTAAGTTGAATACCGTTACATTTAATTGATGATTTTGAATTCGTTCCGAATTCCAAATGACAGGATGAAATACGAAAAATGAGTTTGTTGAAAATTTCCGATCTACATGTATCAGTCAGTGGCACGCCGATCTTAAAAGGGGTCGACCTGGAAATTAAGCAGGGAGAGATCCATGCGTTAATGGGGCCCAATGGTTCCGGAAAAAGTACACTGGCGTACGCGATGGCCGGTCACCCGAGTTACGAGATCACAAAAGGGAAAATCGAGATCAACGGCACAGAGATCTCGGAGTTGGATCCCAATGAACGTGCCCGGTTAGGGCTCTTTCTTGCGTTTCAATATCCGGTTGTCATTCCCGGTGTCAAAGTGGCTGATTTTCTCAGACACGCAATGTCCAATGTCAGAAACCCGGATCGGAAAGAAGGGGAAAAGCTCATTCCCATGCGTGAGTTCCGCAAAGAACTGCGCGAACGGATGACTGAGCTGGGCATGGACCTCGAAATGGCACGTCGTTATTTGAATGACGGCTTTTCAGGCGGTGAAAAGAAACGGATGGAAATTCTCCAGCTCGCAATGTTAAAACCAAAATTTGCCGTCCTCGATGAAACAGACAGTGGATTGGACAGTGACGCAGTGAAAGTGGTCAGCGAAGGGCTCAGCCGTTTGTCTGGTCCGGAAATGGGTGTGTTAATCATTACCCACCACGAACGGTTGCTGGAATTCAATCAGCCTCAGTTTACGCATGTCATGCTGGCAGGCAGAATCGTTGAGACAGGCGATGCCAGTCTGGCTGCGGAACTTCATGAACACGGTTATTCCAGCATACGTGAACGCCATCCGGCAGCGGCTGCAGAAGAAGTTGTGGAAGCAGTATAGCCTTTACTTCGGGGACGAGTTGATTTCATCAGCAGTCTCAGTCAGACAAAACTGTCGGTTTTTTATCTATCACTTAAGAAAATTATTTATCAATTTAAAAAATGCATCCTGACAAGGGACGCGTTTTGAAATACACAGCGGGAGAAATTGAAATGGCGACCAAACTGGATACCAATTCTGAAAATGAAAATGCTGCTATTGGTGAGTACCAGTATGGATTTCACGATCCCACAGACA
>NZ_CALFPF010000278.1 GCF_937919775.1 uncultured Gimesia sp. | reverse complement strand
CCAGATTTGGCCTGGCCAATTTCTCAGTTTGCTCAAGCAGTCAGAGATAACGGTCAAATAATCTCTCCCATGCTTTGGGTTCGGAAATTAAGAACGTTGAATGGAGGGGAGGCTGCTGCAGTTGATTTGAACCGGAGTTGCTGTTGTGAGTGTTGCACAATGGCATTGTTATTGATTTCTATTATGGTGTGATGGCGTTATTCCATCACGAATTGATTATGTCGCAAATTTCACAGACCACATTTTTACCTCAAGCTGCTGCAGAGCGATCTGAAGCCGTTGCGGGGGATTTCCGGCAGTCATTGCGGGCCGGGTGGCTCGTTGATCCGAAGTTTGATCTGTTCTTCCTGGCAAATCTGGGCTGGCCATTATTGGTTTTGTTGCAATGGATGGGCGGTCTGGAAGTACAGAGCGGCATCAGTTTCTGGCAGATTTATTTTATCACCACACCACACCGCTGGATCACACCCGCTTTACTGTTTCTGGAGCGGGATCGACTGCAGGCCAATAAAACAAAATACATTTTGATTACGGTTTTACTTTTGACGCTACCACTGGCGGTGAAGATTTCAACCGGCACGCTGACCTGTCTGCTGACCATTGATTACATCTGGAACGCCTGGCATTTCGCCGCGCAGCATCATGGCATTTATAGTATCTACGGTAGAAAAACAGGGGGGATCTCTCCCCAGCGCCTGCGAATCGATAAATGGCTGATGCGGGGTTTCCTGTTGTATGTCACATTTCGGATTGCCAGTTGGGCTTCTCTGGGCACAGAAGCAAGCCAGGGCTGGGGGACTCTGGATTACCTGTTCGCTACGATTCCCACGGGCATGATTCTGCGGGAATTCTGGCAGTTGCGAGCGCAGACTCTGGGACGGTGTTTGTATTTCACCAGTGTGATGACACTCTATCTGGCGATGTTATGGGCGGTCGCTGTGAAAAATCCGATGATGTTACTGGTTCTGACGACGGCTTCCGCGCTGTTTCACTCCATCGAATATCTGGCCATTGTCAGCTGGTCGGTGGATCGTACAAAGAAATCAGGCAAAGCAACCACAGAACTCTTTATGCGTCTGATGCCACGCTGGGGAATTGTGCTGGCGGTTTTTGTCGTCATTCTGGGACTGGGGGCCTGGCTGATGGAAACGCATCTGCTGGAAATCTGGCTCACTGCAAATTTAATCATGGCGTTTCTGCATTATGCCTACGATGGCCTGATCTGGAAATCGCGGAGGTCTGTATCCGCATGAAAAACCGAGAGACAAAATCTCACACTCGATTACAGGAAAGTGAGATGAGGAATCCGCCCGATCAACCCAGCCAGACAACGCGCAGAACCGTCTCATTTATGACTGCGATTGGCCTGACGTGCCTGGTCGGCTGGTGGGTGCAGAGCGTGCGCGCCAGAGGCGGGCTAACCCTGCCTTATGTTCGTCCCGATGTAATCGTCATCAATTTTCTGTGCATGTTGCCGCTGGCGATTCTGGTGTCGGAATGGATATTTCGTGTTTTGAAGCAACGCAGTTTCCATTTATTCCTCATTCTGCAATCCGTATTTATTGTGGGAACGGGAGGCATCGTTGTACTTGCTTTGACCGGTGACCAGACAAGTGTCACTTTGAGCGACTATGATGCCTGGGAATCATTCGTATTACGTCCTGCGCTCGCTTTCTGGATCATGGCCTCTGCTCTGTTAGCGATCGGGAATTTGTCGCGTTCTGCAGTGACTGCGCAAACATCGCGACCAGGAACACTGGTCTGGCTTCTGGTCTGGACGACAGCCCTGGTCGTACCTGCTTTTTATACTCAGTCGCGAGTAGACGAGATGGTGACTCGAATTAACGACTATCTGGGCAGCGGTCGCATGGGGGATGCCCGGCAATTAACCCGCGAAGTATGCGTCCTGTCTCCCTGGGAAAAAATCGGAGGCAATCCCGCTGGCGATGTGGCCCGTGATCTGGATCGAGACTGTTTCGGAATCGAGCAAAGTCTGGCGCTGATGAAACGACGTCCCGTCCACAGTGAAGAATACACCTATCACGAAGCCCGTCTACTTACGATGCTGGGGCAACGTGCTGCGGCGATCAGGTTGCTGGAGCCCTGGACCGGAAAAAACTCGACCAGCCCGCTGACGTATCAGTTACTCGGCAATATTTTTCAGCAACAGGAAAGCTGGGCAGACAGCGAACGGCAATATCGGCAGGCTCTCAAAGCCTGGCAGAAGTTACCGCATTCAGAACAGCAACAGGAGGGAATTGTGACCGCCTTAAAAGGGATGGCATTTTCTGAAAGGAAAAGAGGGAACTATGCGGAAGCAGAAGCTGCGTATTTATCGGCGCTGTCATTGGCTCCCACGGCCGACCAGCACTTTCTACTCGCACAGTTTTATGAAGATACACAGCAGACAGGCAAAGCACGCGACCATGCACATCAGGCGATGGCATTGGATGCGTCTCGCTATGACAGTTCCGGAAAAAAACTGATCGCCTCGCTACAACAACAGCATTTCGGTTGCCTGAATGTCTGGCGTCAGGGGAGTCCTTAATCGAGACCGCTCAGACAGCTTTTGGAATTAAATTTATGAGAAGCACAATTCATGGTGCTTTGATCAACTTGTAAGACACGCAGTTTTTTATCGTTTTAATCAGGAGTGGGTCCATGCATTTACAATGTTTTCAGAAACAGGTCAGACAGAAAGAGCGTCGCGGTTTTACATTAATCGAGCTGCTCGTTGTGATTGCGATTATTGCGATTCTGATTGCCCTGTTATTGCCGGCCGTTCAGCAGGCTCGCGAGGCAGCACGGCGTTCCCAGTGCAAGAATAACCTCAAGCAGTATGGCCTGGGTTTACACAATCACCTGGACACCTACGGTACTTTTCCACCGGGTTATGTCTGCTACGATGAATCTGGCAACCGGTTTCAAACCGGGGGCTGGCAAAATGGTCAGAATGAGTTCGGCTTTCATTGGCTGGTGATGATGTTGCCTTATATGGAACAGCCCGGTTTGTGGGATCAGATTACATTCTGTGCGGACGATGCCAAGAAGAGTTCGACGACAAACCCCTGGGACCATTGTGAGTATTTAGCTCCGGCGCACATTGGTCGTGAGCGGCTCCCGGCCTTCAACCACTGTCCCTCTGCTCCGAAAGATAATTCGCAGTATAATGACGGAACTTATGGACTCGAAGCGTTGGCCAAAGGGAATAACTATGCCGCCAGTTGGGGATCGGGCAATATGCTCTCCTGGGAAAGCCGGAGTACGCGTGGTGCCTTTGGCTGTTACTTCACCACGCAGGACAAAGTTTCGATTGCCTCGGGGGGATCAGGTGATTTGTTCCAGCATGATAAAGGGATGACCGACAGCGACTTTGTGGACGGAATGAGCAATACAGTCGCCATCAGTGAAATCGTGGGTGCTGACGGGTTTTCCTCTGGTTCGAGTGTTGATATCCGAGGTGTCTGGTTGTCTGCAGCGATGGGGGCAACCATCTTTACTGCTTACAATAATCCCAATGCCCGGGTGCCTGACATCATCGCCGGCTGTGATACGTCGATTCCTTCAGGAACAAGTCCGTTTCTCAATTGTACCCAGGAACGAACCACTGCTGACGTCTATGCGGCGGCACGCAGTTACCATACAGGCGGGGTGAATGCATTGCTGGCAGATGGTGCGGTACGATTCATCAGCGACAATGTCGACAACGCCGCTATCTGGCGATCGTTGAATACAATTCGGAATGAAGAAACGATCGGTGAATTTTAATTGATGTGAGCTTCATGAGTACGCTGCATTCAATTTTGTCTGCAGCGTATTTGTTTTTGGAAAATACCTGGTAAGTGAGTGAATGATGAGAAACTGGATTTTATGTTTGGTTCCCTGTCTGTTGGCAGGTTGTGGTGGCGGAGGAGTGTCCGAAACGACCGTGGAACAAGACGTTTATGCACAAGTTGTCGGGCTCGGTGATTCTTCTGGTAACGAGGAAATGTTTCAGGCTGCTTTTGTCGCCGGTGCCGCTCCCAAAAACCGGAAAGATTATGGCCAGTACGTGTTTCTTGTTGATGGAGACGCCGAGATTAATGGAAATGAAGCCACGGTGCCGGTGAAAATCATGGGCGGATTTGTCTCTTCTCAAGAAGGAGACAGCGCGGCAAAAACAAAACCCGGCGAGAAAACCGAAACGAAAATGACCTGGAAACTGCAGCGCGAGGGGGAAGAGTGGAAAATCAAGGAAGCACCGCTTCCCGGTTAAGCTGCAATTCACTTTCCCTACCGGTCTGCAAAAACGCGCAATGATGAACGCGCCTTTACCGATTGACGAATTGCGAGGTCTGCTTTGAAGCAGCTTACCGGATCAGAGAGTCGGCTGCTGTTGACGGTGCTACTCACCTGCATCCTGGGAGTGGCTGCGTCTTGTACCGAACAGAAAAATCCCACGGCTCCAACGCTCAAGACCAAAGCAAAACAAGACGCTGACCAACAGCGCCTCAGCCAGGATCCGGCGGCGGTCTGGCAGCAGTTTCTGGCGGTGAACTTTGCCGGCGATCAGGCGTGCGCGGATTGTCATCGTAAGGAATATGAAGCACACCAGCGCTCCGGCCATTCGAATACCGCCGTGCGGATGCAGGAGAGTGCGCTGGCTGAAAGCCTGGTCAAAGCAGGTGATTATCAGGATTCCCGCCGTGACCAGAAATGGATTTTTGAAACCAGTGATGGCGATTTTCTGGTGAAAGATGAGAAACATGCTGCGATGCCACCTCTCCCGGTCAGCTGGCTGCTCGGTTCCGGCACGCATGCGCAGACCGCGATTGCCGTTGATGAACGCAGGCAGAAAGGGGTGGAACTGCGCTGGTCTTATTTCGCTAATCAAAAGGGACTGGGACTGACGCCCGACCATGAGCGGTTTGATGAATATAACCGCAACAGCATTGAATGCTTCGGACGCCCAATGCAGGCCGCTGATGTGCTGGCCTGTTTAGGTTGTCACATGACGGTCGGCCCGCCGCCGGGGGCGCCGTTCCGGGCGGAGTTTTTTATACCGAATGTCGGTTGTGAGCGCTGTCACGGTCCTCGGAAGCAACATGTCGAACTGGCGAAGATCGGCCGCGGCCACGAAAGCAAGCCGCTGATTAATTATGCCAGCGCCGAACAGTACATCGCTGCCTGCGCACAGTGTCACCGCGATGAGAACAACCTTTCTGCAAACTCCCAGCCAAATGAACTGGTACGCTTTCAACCCTATGGTTTAAAGAAGAGCTTGTGTTATCTGAATTCCAACGGCAAACTCTCGTGTGCGTATTGTCATGATCCCCACGATGCCACTTCGCATAATCGAGTTCAATATATCAAACAATGTCAGTCCTGCCACCAGGCCGCTGAACATTCCACGGTCTGCCCTGTGAAACCGCAAGGAGACTGCATCGAATGCCATATGCCAGCCGTCGAATGGACCGCCGGCATCAGGTTTCATGACCACTGGATACGAAAGCCGGGAAGTTAAAAGAGGAGATCGTTTGTACGAGGACTGCACACTGTCGCGCCAAGTATGATCAATCGTTCTGAAATTAACCGATGATATCACGTCGGTGTTTGACGTAGTCCCAGACGACGTAACGGTCGAGGTCGCGGCCGGCGGTGAAGAAGACGCGGCCTTGCGTTGCTTCGGCCAGGCGATGGGCGAACTGGATGTCTTCGCTGGATTGCGACCAGCTGGGAATCAGAAAGATATTAATCGTGATGCCTTCACGTTTGCATAAATGGGCTTCGCGCATGGTGGCGGCTTCGGTTTGTGGATCGGGCGGATACAAAAGGTAGAGCATTTCACCTTCAAAATGCGCGGTAGGTAAGCCGTCGGTGATCAGGATGATCTGGCGATTCGGCGTGTCCTGCAGCGAAAGAAAATGTCGTGAAAGCTGGAGTGCGTGCTGGATGTTCGTGAAGTGGGGGGGGACGACCTGCTCGCTGATTCTTTCATCACTCATATCCACCTTCAAGCGAACAAAAGGGTCAAAAATCGTGACAGGTTTAGGCATCATTTCGATGATCTCGCAGGCGGTGCGCGGTTTGGCGAATGTGTACATCTCGATGAATTGCAGATAATCGCCGGGAAATTCGCCGCGGATCAAGCCTTCCAGTGCCAGCCCCATCTGTTTGACGTTGACGTATTGTCCTTCGTAACGCATGGAGCCGCTCATGTCCATCAGCACCGTCGTGGCACATTTTGGCGCGTTGCGCGTTTTGTGAATCACCAGATCGTCCGACTTCAGTTGGATCGGAAAGCCGGGGCCGTCACGCAGAATCGCATTAGTGAATGATTGCACGAGGTCCATATTGGTGACCGAGTCTCCAAACTCGTACGGTTTCGTGCTCGGCAGCTCAACTGCGCCTTCACCAACCACTGGGCCACCGTGGCGTCCGGTGCGGGATGCCTGCAGATCGCTGAAGATCCGCTCCAGAATGCGACTCTGGAACAGTCGATATGCTTTCGGAGTTAAGCGGAACTGACCTTTGGAAAACTCCAGTCCCTGCTGGTCGGCCATTTCCCGCATCAGATCGCGAACCTGTTTCTGCAGTGCTTCCAAAGTTTCCATGTCACCCTGCTGGGTGAATTCGGAAAGCGCTTCCATGTCGATAATGGCGATCTGTGCGGTCTCGCGGGCTTCTTCGAGTTGCTTGAGCAGTTCGTCAATTTTTTCCAGTTCCGCTTTGGTGTCGAGCGCTTCCTGTATCGTCAACGAAGTTCGGCCTGTGAAATGATATTTTGACGCTAATTCGTCGATTTCGTATTTGTCTCCCAGGCGATCCACCAGTTGGACCAGACCTTGTGAGAACGGACTCTGATCATCGTTGACCTTGTACCAGAGTCGTTCCAGATCGTAGATCTGTTCTTCGCGGACGGCCTGCTGAAAGTAATCTTTGAGCCGTCGGGGAGGCTGCATTTGTTTTGCATAATCGTGGTAGCTGCGGCGGGCTTTTTTGCGGACGCTGTCTGTTTCGTACATTTCCAGGATTTTGCGTTTGCGTTCTTCCAGCATCGCCAGCAGGGCATCCAGGCTGGGACCGAGGCCGGCGATCTGGCTGGGGTCGAGGCGAATGGCGCGGGCCAGTTCTTCCTCGGTCAGTTCCCGCATCGAGCCATAATACATCATATGGTTCAGCGCAGGAGAGACCAGGTCGGGAGGAGGCTGCATCGGGTCGGGGATGCGTTTCGGATCGTACTTCTGGTACGTATGAATAATTCCGCCGGTGAGTCGTTTGTCAGTCATAGTGGTGTCTCGATCTCTCTGTTGAGAGGAATTTGAGAACGGGGAGCAGATCAGGTTTCATAAACGATGCGACCATGATCCTGCGAACGCGAAATTTTACTGTTGGCATACAGGCCGGCCAGTACAAACTCAATACAGGATGCACGAATTGCATCGTCGCCCGAGGCATTCACTTCGAAGGCTTTATCCCAGATGGGGGGCACGCGTTTGAGTCGATCCGCATACTGTGATGAAGGCAGCATGTCGCCTACTTCAATTTTGATACCCTGTGCAAAGATTTCGCTGATTTCTGCGAGGCCGTGTTCGACAATGTATTCCTGAAACACATCCTGAATCGCCTGGGCGATGATGGCATCGAGCACCTGGCGTTCGGACATCTGGTTGGCGCCCATCAAATCGAGTTCCAGTTTCCCCAGCGAGGAAGAGTACAGGTGCCCCAGATCGCTGATCCGGGGGACGGACGGTTTTTCGCCGAGGACGGCGCCCCGCCGGCGAGCCGAAGCGACCATCATGCGATAGTTGGCGATACTGAAACGGGCACTCACGCCGGAATCGTGATCGACATACTTTGATTTTCGGGCTGCGATGGTGATCTGTTCGATAATTTCCCGCATGTAATAAGGGACGACAACGGGCACTTCGCCATCCAGGTCAACGCTGGATTCCTGCTCCATGATCTCAATCCCCAGGCTGCGATCACGCGGGTAATGCGTGTGAATGACCGAGCCGATCCGGTCTTTCAACTGCGGAATCACTTTCCCGCTGCGGTTGAAGGTTGACGGATTGGATGAGAAAAGAATCAGCATGTCGAGATCGAAGCGGATCGGGTAACCGCGAATCTGTACGTCCCGTTCTTCCAGAATATTGAACAGGCCGACCTGCACGAGTTCGTCCAGTTCAGGGAGTTCGTTCATGGCAAAAATGCCGCGGTGCATGCGGGGAATCAGACCGAAGTGCAGCGCACTCTCTGCGGACATGCTTTCGCCATGCGCGAGTTTGGCAGGATCGATCTCGCCGATCACGTCGGCAAACTTGGTTCCCGGAGCCAGTCGTTCCGCGTAGCGGTCTGCACGGGCCCACCAACTGATGGGCACTTCGCGGTCGGGGGTATTGGCCAGAAGTGTTCGTCCTGCGCTGGTAATCGGCTGGTATGGGTCATCATGCACGGGGGAGCCGGGAATGTCGATGTACGGAATTTCCGGATCGAGGAACCGCACCAGCAGCCGCATAATACGGCTTTTGGCCTGTCCTTTCTCTCCCAGAAACAGCATGTCATGTTCCGAGAGCAGAGCCAGTACAATATCCGGGATCACGGTATCGTCATAACCGACAATGCCGGGAAACAGTTCATCGCCGCTTTGCAGCGCACGCATTAAGTTGTCATAGATCTCACGTTTGACAGTCTTACTCAACCAGCCGCTTTCTCGGAGCTCTGCCAGATTAGTGGGACGATTCATAAAGCTTTCTCATTCCCGTTTTGATGATTAGTTTGTATTTCTGAAGATTCGCTGCTCAGCCCGTGATCGATGAAAACATAAGGTCAGGGAAAATCAGGAGGATCATCGAATGACATCAGCAGAGCGGCTCTTTCAATCATAGCCAAAACAGGAACGCAGACTATAGTGCAGTTGTTCAGGGAGAGCCGGTTTCCGGAAAAAAAGGATTTCAACAAAATCATTTCAGAGGTTTTTCAGTTGGCGGTCTTTGATTCTTCTGAGTAAAGGGGGGCGACAATTCGCGCGTTGGTTCCTTGTCCTTGAGAGGATTCCAGCCAAAATCTGCCTTTGATGAGTGATAAGCGAAATTCGATATTACTGAGACCGATTCCGCTCGCGTCCGAGATCTCGTGTCCAAGCTGCTGGGGATCAAAACCGATTCCCTGATCGGAAACGACAATTTCGATTTCCTCCTCTGAAAGCAGGCTCATGCGAATCTGTGCCTCCGTCGTTTGAGAATGTTTGACGACGTTAAATAACAACTCGCGGATACATTCATATAAAACGACTTTTTTCAACTCTGTCTGGGGATTGGCCCGTGGGTCAAGATCCAGTGTGACAATTAATTTGTAACGTTCTTTCATTTTATGGGACAACCACTCGAGAGCCGTCGGCAGTCCTTCCTCGTGCAATACAATTGGATTCATTTCTGCCGTTAAGGACCGGGTGATTTCGATACCCTGATTCAGCAGTTCATCGGCACGGGTCAGGGTTTGCTTAATCGCGCCTTCCGGAGTGTCGTTCCTGGCGATTTCCAGGTGGATGCGAACGCCGACCAGTACCTGCTGCAAATGATCGTGCAGAATATCTGCCAGGTGACGGCGCTCCTGCTGTCCTGCGACGGCAATGGCTCTGGTCAATTCTTTCTGTCTGCGTTCTGCCCGCTTGCGTTCACTGATGTCGGCTATGATCCCGGCAAAGATGCCGAATTGAGGCAGATCGGTGACTGAGAGTTCAATCGGAAAGATGGAACCGTCGCGACGGCAGGCTTTCAGTTCCCGCCGGGCTCCAATGATCGTTGGTTCTCCTGTTTCCAGATAGTGAGCGATGTATTGATCGTGATTTTCCCGCGTGGGTGAAGGGGTGAGCAGACTGACATTCTGGTTAATGATCTCGCTTGCGGAGTAGCCAAACATTTTCTCAGCCGCCGGATTGAACGATTTCACGATTCCTCGGCGGTTGATGGTGATGATCGCTTCGATCGCGGTTTCCACGATGGCTTTCAGGTGAGCCTGAGTTTGGCGTAATTCGCTGGAGACGGCTTTGCTCTCGAGAATCCGTCTTAATGAAGACAGAAATAAATCGGGGTCGATGGGCTTTAAAAAATAATCAGCAATCCCATTGCGAAACGCGAGGATCATATTCTCAATTTTGGATTGCGAGGTAATCACCAGCAACTCGGCATGCGGAGCCACCCCTTTCAGCCTGGGAAGAATTTCCTGCGTGCTCCCGTCAGGCAGATGGTACTCGAGAATGATCAGAAAGTAATCGGACCAGTTGTCACGATCCAGCAGCTGGGCAATCGTTTCGACGGTATCAATCCGATAACCGTCCTTTTCTAGAAGCTGAACCAACTGGTCCCGTGACGCCGGATCTGGTTCCACCAGCAGTACTGGCAGGCCTTGCGTTTCAGGCGTCACGTTTATCTCATTTCCGGATGCGAGATTCAAACAAGTAGCTCCCTTAACTCCAATAATATTTTCAATAATACCATACCCATTAGCCGTGGGTGTGTAAATGAGATACAGAGTGAATTATAGATCCAACCGATTCCGCATGGGGAATTTCCCTACATAAATTTAGCCAGATTTCCGGTTATCAGGAAATCGTGGAGGCGGTAACCTGAAGCGCAATGGAAGATGCACCAGTGAAAACACTGTGATGATGCCGGCAGGGTGTCAAAGTGGAGAATCTTAACCGGAATTAACAGTAAAGTTCACAATCACAGCAAGCCTGCGGATGAGGCAGTTTGAGGGAAGCTGTGCGGAAGAGTCATACAGACGACATGATTCGAATGCTCAATTGTAATGGAACGTGCTTAGTATACCTCTGCTGATGAAAGAAGAAAAGAATCTTCCTGAGCATAACTGGCAAGGATGTTTTGGGTGGTGGTTCATTTCAGTTGAAAATTCTTTTCGGGGGGGCAATGCGATGCAAACGACAGGCAGTTGGACTTTACATGAAAAAAAACAGGACTGCGTCCGATCCCGCCATCAATCGTTCCAGGCAGAGCAGGCGGAGGCATTGGATCAAACACTGATCGCTGATCTGCCGGACGAACAGATCCACCAGATGACGCGTGAGGAGTTGGTGCGAATGATTCAGGCTGCAAACCCGGTTTTTATCAGTGAGAGGTGCCGAAAACGGTTACCCTATCTCGATCAGGACGCACTGGAACGCTTGGCATTTCTCGCACGTTTTTGCTGTCAAAATCAGATCTGCCGCACACTCAATTCAGGGGAAACAGATCATGCTCGTTTTAACACGAAAAAAAGATGAACAGATTCGGATTGCAGATGATATCGTGCTGACGGTGGTCAGGATTCAGGGGGGAAAAGTGAAACTGGGAATCGAATGTTCCCGCAAAATACCGATTCGTCGCAATGAGATTCCCCTGGAAGCTTTGGACGAGTCTGACACGGTTCTGGCCGGGTCATTTGACAGGCAGGATCAGTTTATTCTTTAGGCGGTATTCTGCGGCGGATTGATTCCGGTTTTCTTTCGTACAGGAAAAAGTCTGCAGCGGCATTATCTTATCGGGAGATTCCCGAGGTGTGTGACAGGGGAGTTCTGCACTGGTTTTTATCGGAACACCTGATTCTCAACTTTGCGCGAGGCTGGTTACGATGTACCAGTTGAGATGAGAGTAAAAGCGATTTGTTGCTGTTGACGGAGCAGCTAAATGATGTTGACTGTTAATTCTAGATAAGGATGGGGGGAATTATAATGGCCATTGCACCAGCAATCAGAGGGACCGTTTCGAGATCAGAGAGAAGTTTTCCTGGCTTGAGTACATTTTTTGGCCGGGCGCCGCTCTGGTCACTTCGAAATGAAATGGATAATTTGATGAGCAGTTTTTCCGGCGACGGAGGACTGGTGGCGGGTTTCGATGCCATGCTCGATATGTCGGAAACCGATGACGAGATCGAAGTACGGATGGATGTTCCCGGTATTCAACCCGAAGAGATTGAAGTCGAAGTGTCGGGAAATACTCTGTTCATTAAGGGGGAACGGAAAGAGGAGAAAGAAGCAAAGGGCAAAACCTATCATCGGATTGAACGCACGTACGGCAGTTTCTCCCGCTCCGTGACTTTACCCTGTGATGTGGAGAGCGATCACATTGAAGCGCAATGCGAAAATGGTGTTCTGACGGTGACTCTTCCCAAGTCGGACTTCAGAAAACCACAAAAAATTACCGTAAAATCCAAATCCTGATTCAGCGACTCTAGACCACTGTGATTTTAATGGTATGTCACAACCAAACTGCGGTGACATACCATTTTATCGTGCGTCACGTATCAAATTCAAAAACCAGGGAGAGCAGGGTGAAACTGCAAGCTCAAACACGAAATGTATTGTTTCCCAATCCGGACAATCAGCTCATGGCTCGGATTAAACGAGTGCTGCGAAGATCCGGATATGCACCCTTAACTCAAATTCGGGTCGTAGCGGAGCAGGGAAATGTATGTCTGGAAGGGGAAGTCCCCACCTATTTCTTAAAGCAGATGGCTCAGTCTCAGATTCTGTCATTGGAAGGGGTTCGGTCTTTGAAGAATGCGCTGGTTGTGGAAGGCCATTCCAATCATCAGTTTTAGCCTGGCTCCAGGACCATTTAAGACGAGTATCATAGAATGAGAGTCGCTATGGCTAAATGGGATACACCCTGGCGTAGATCATGTTCAGAATACAATATTATTGAGTCATTCAGACGCTGGCACGCAGCTGGTTTCGTCTTCACCCGTGACCTGAGCTGCGTGCCAGTTTCCATTCCTCAGGCTGAGAATAAATCAAATCGGGGCACTCAATTGATCAGGCAATATCAAAAGCGTCAGGGAGGGAGAAGTCTCTGCGGTTTACGCTGGATCTGCCGTATAGATAGTGTATGCGCTTTAGCCCGGGAATTGCTGAAGAGTAAGCCGTATGGTGTTA
>NZ_CALFPF010000277.1 GCF_937919775.1 uncultured Gimesia sp. | reverse complement strand
TGCGTGTTCATTGCTTTCATAAGCGGATAGAATAGGGTTTGTTTTTATGCCTTATCCCGCCTTGCCTTTACTCCCCTGTCAATGGAGAACCAGACAATGTCCGATTCTGTCAGTCGTCGCACGTTCCTAGGTCAAACAGCGGCCATGACCGCCGCCGGGATTGCTGCACCAGCAATTCTCTCAGCCGCCAATAAAGCACCCAGTAAAAAAGTGACCATTGGAATCATGGGGATGCAACGCGGGCTGGCTCTGGCCAAAACCTTCGGTGCGCTGGACGGTGTCGAAATCAAATATGTCTGCGACACCGACGATACCCGACTGGCGAATGCCGTCAAAACCGTTGAGAAAGCCACCGAAAAAGCGCCTCAACCGATCGGCGATTTTCGCAAGATTCTGGACGACAAAGACGTCGACGCGCTGATCGTCGCCCCCCCCAACCACTGGCATTCACCGGCGACCATCCTGGCTTGTTCGGCTGGCAAACATGTTTATGTCGAAAAACCCTGCAGCCATAATCCCAAAGAAGGCGAAATGATGGTCGAAGCGGCTCGCAAAAATAAACGGGCCGTCCAGATGGGCAGCCAGCGACGCAGCAGCCAGTCGATTATGGAAGGGATTCAGAAACTCAAAGAAGGCGCCATCGGCGATGTCTACCTGTCCCGTGCGTTTTATGAAAGTGCCCGCGGTTCCATCGGCACCGGCAAACCAGCCGCCGTTCCCCCGGAACTGAACTACGATCTCTGGCAGGGACCGGCGCCCCGTCAGAAATACACGGACAACGTGATTCATTATAACTGGCACTGGTTCTGGAATTATGGCAATGGCGAACTCGGTAACAACGGCGTGCATTCGCTCGATCTCTGCCGCTGGGGTCTGGGTGTGGATTATCCAACACGGGTTGTTTCCAGTGGCGGTCGTTATGCCTTCGTCGATGATCAGCAAACTCCGGATACACAGGTGGTTGCTTACGAATTTGACGGAGGCAAACAGATCACCTGGCAGGGAACCAGCTGCAACCGTCACAAGAATGACTTTGTGACCTTCTTCGGCAGCAACGGGACTTTGATTCTTGGTATTTCAGGCGGATACCGGATTCTGGACGCCAAGGACAAAGAGATCGAAAAAGTGGACGGCAATCAGGGTATGAGCGAACACACTCAAAACTTCATTGACGCCATCCGCAACAACGAGCCGCTCAATCTGAATGCCGAAATTGAAATCGGACACAAGAGCACTCTACTCTGCCACGTTGGTAACATCGCCCACCGCACCGGCCGCACGCTGACCTGTGACCCGACGAACGGTCACATTCAGAATGATCAAGCAGCCATGGCGTTGTGGACGCGAGAATACGAACCAGGCTGGGAACCCAAAGTCTGATCCCGTCAGACTGCTCAGCAACAGACAATCATAAAACAAGGGAGCCGACACAGTTTCGGCTCCCTTGCTTTTTGCCGGTTCAGAAAACCGGCATTCGCAAGAACTGTCATTATTGAGCCGTTCTCTCACTTCTTGGATTTGAGTGCTGATCTGATGATTCACAACCAGTGAGTGAATCATCATACTATTACCACTGTCTGAATGCCGACACCAATATTGAACACGAACTTCATGCGAGCCATATCCTATGAAATCTCTGCTCTTTTTTCTCTGCCTTAATCTGCTCCCGATACTGGCCAATGCAGCAGAAATTCAACGGATCTGGTTAACACACAACACCAATCGACCTGACAAAATGGTCGTCAACTGGTTGACCGAACAGCCCGGTGATTCCGAGGTGCGTTATGGTTTATCGCCGGAGACAATGGAAAGCTTCCGGATCGATGAAGCCACGACGCTGCATCATGTTGAAATCCCCTTAGCGCATCGAGACACAATCTATCACTACTCGGTGAAAACGGGAAACCGGCAGTCCGCAACTCACACCTTCAAAGCCTATCCCACGGAAACGCTGCGCGTCGCGATTGTTGCCGACTGGCAGTCTCTGCCCGACTTATCCAGTCTGATCAAAGAAGACGTCCACCTGCTGCTGACGGCCGGAGATAACATCAACAATCTCTGGCAGAAATGCGGACCGGGACAGCGCGATTGTATAACCCCTTACATCAATTTGATTGACGCCTATCCAACATTGTTTCGCTCCACGCCTTTCCTGCCGATCCTGGGAAACCATGACCGTGAAATTCATCCCCGTGGAAAAAAGCCTCCCGCACATGCCGTGTATGACGTCGAAGCCACCGCATTTCGCCGTTTTTTTGAACTTCCTGATGACGAATGGAAATGGCACTTTGACATTCCTGAGTTTGACGTGAGATTCATCGGTCTCGACTTCAACCACATCTCCGACTTCGGCAACACCTGGCAAACCTGCCACCCGTTCGGCAGGGATTCGGCCCAATATCTCTGGTATCAGTCGGTCACAAAACAGGCCCCCGGTCACATCGTCACGTTGTACAACGAGCGTAATGCGAGTATGCGGAGTCAGCTTGAAGGCGGCTGGTTTACGCTGTTTCAGAGGGGAACCATCTGCGTCACCGGCTTTGGGTATTTCGCCGAGCGGGCGGAGGTCGACGGTCTGACTTTTTACAATACCGCGCTCAGTGGAACGGGCACGCAGTACGCCGATCCGCACTCCAAATTTCTGGCGGGCAAGGACAGTTATCTGTTACTGACCTGCGAACGGAGTTCCGGAACCATGACCGCCGAGTTGAAGAGCTTGAACAATGAAGTTCTGGACCGCCAGAATTTTCCCAAAGCGTCCCGTAAACCCGTCAAACCGTAAACGTACGCTTCACGCACAGCCGCAAAATTCAAACGTTTGAAGCGGCCTGGTCGGGATCAGTGATCGCTGTCGGAAACCGACTTCTGTTCCAGTTCCGGAATGTGATCGGGAACAGAAAAATAAGTATCTTCACGTGGTGCTTGATGCATATTCAATTTTTGACAACCTGAAGTAATCAAAGAAATGCCGGGAACCACTACCAGGATCATCGCCTTCATGAGATTCTGATTCATGAGATTTTCATCCATTTTTCAAAGTGTTTTGGAAACTGATGCTCATACCAAGACAAAGGTGATTTACTCTGGAAGGAATCAATCTTATTTCTCGGAAACCGACTTCTGTTCCAGTTCCGGAATGTGATCGGGAACGGAAAAGTAGGTATCCTGACGTGGTGCCGGGCCGCGGTTCAGCTTGCTCCACTGACTGGGTTGCAGTGCATGCGGAAGTAGATCACAGCCGGTAGCCAACAGGGAAATGCTGGGAATGATCGCGATGATGAGTGCTTTGGAGAGAACTTTCATTGAGAGAATCCCGTTCAATTTTCTAGAGTTCATTTAGCAGGCGCGCAGACAAAGAAGGCGAACACACTGTTCGTCTTTTAAAATCGTACATACAAAAAGGGGTGATTGTGTTGAGAAGTGAGAGATGAGGGTCGGATTCTAGCCAGACCGCGTTTGCGTGCCAACCCCTTTTTCACGCAAAATTTGCCGATCGAAGCCTTAAAGGGGAGATTTTCGCTGGCGGAATTCCAGCAGCTGCTGTCTCAACTGAACAATTAACTCCTGTGTGTCAGCCCCTTCCGGCATGAAGCGACTGCTGGCATAGGTACGATACCAGTCGGAAATGCTCTGACTTTGAATGCGTCTGGAAAACTGCGTCAGCGTTTCACCCGGTTGGCGCACGAGCTGATATTTTCTCAACAAACGATCCATCTGTGTCAGCAGCAGATGCAGCTCCTGAATATGAACCGGATCTGCGCGAAAGGCGGCCCGCTCCCGCAATTTCTTTTGACAGAGACGAATGACCCACTTCAACCCGAACCAGAACGCGACTCCACAGACGAGTAGTGCTAAAGGTAACTGCGCCTCGGATAATGCCAGAATCCACTGCCCCTGCTGCAAGGCGGTTTTCAGTCGGGAAAACTGACCGATAAACGATTCCCAATACTGCCTGACCGGGCTGGGCGAATAGTGATCGGGTTGTCCGGCTGCCGGCGTGGATTCTACAGTGACCCAGCCCCGCTGCTCATCCCAGGCTTCGACCCAGGCATGCGCGTGTCTGTTGCGGGCCACCCAGAACTGGTCGTAGTGATTTCTTTCACGTACGACATAACCGGTAATATATCGACACGGAACTCCCGCGATTCGCAACAACAGGGCTGTGCCCGATGCAAAATATTCACAATGGGCGTTCGGTTTTTCCAGCAGAAAATAGGTAATCGGATCTTTTCCGCGCGGCACGGAAATCCCCAGCTCATATTGATAGTGGTCCGGAAAATATTTTTGAATGCGGTCGATCTTCTCAGCAGAGGTTTTACAGTCGGCAAAAATCTGCTGCGCCAGTTGTTTGACCTCGGGCGAGATGTCAAAAGGAAGTTGCAGCAATCTCTGTAAAAACAGGTCCGATTCAGGACGAGGGGGCAACTGTTTGCGCGGCAGAAAAAGCGCGTAAGGAAAACCGCTTTCCAGAGACCGTGATGTCAGAATATTCTGGCTGTCAAATTGCACGTTTTGAGCCACCGCATGAACCAGAGGCGTATTCAACGGCGCAAAAATATGCTCAGACGCCTCTGACCAGACTTCAAATTCAATCCAGTCAGAAGAGTTTGCCTGTCCCATCTGGAACCAGACACCTTCCGGAAGAATGTTGGTTTCGACTCCTGCGGGGGGCACGGCAATGATGGCCGCGTTATGATTGCCGACATCAGAATGCCATTCCGAGTTAAAGAACTGCACAAACGCCCGACCGCGCAGGTAACCTGGTTCATCGGTCGATTTGATGCGTAATTTCACGTGTTCGGAACCGGAGTCAAACTGACTGGTCAAACTGCCCAGCTTTGAAATCGTGGAGAATCCGGCACGCGATGTAATTCCCGTCGTACGCGGTTCAATCAGACGGTAATAGAGTTGATCCAGTTCGCGCTCATAGCGATCCAGTCCGGTCGCCGTCAGCCAGCCTAACAGCCAGATCACGGCAAAAATGTGGGCGCGAATCAGATAGATCGACCACCTTCGTTTCTCTTTTCCCCGCGGTGTGCGAACCGGGTGCCCCAGTTGATAAAAGACGCCCGTCAACAGAATATAGCTGAAAACTAAAATCTGATACTGCAGGGCTTTGGAACCGTGAACCAGGATATCCCCCGTCAGAATAAACGCGCCGATGCCAAATAACGGAAAGGAATTCGGCAGGAATGGAACACAGTGGCTGTCAAAAAACTGGCGCAGCTGCACGGTCATCACAAACTGTGCGGCTGCAAAAGCCAGTGGAGTCCGGATGGCCATGCGATCCAGTGTGAACTCATGCCGATAAAGCATAAATTTGACCATGAACAGAATGGCCAGCACGCTGGTAACCCAGAATACCTGGCGGCGTGAAAACGGATAGCTTAAGATCGGCATATACGATAACGCGGCCAGCAGGATGATACCGGCAGAGAAAAAAAGTGTTTCCGACAGCAGTCCAAAGGCAGCGCTCTCAAGGCTGATCAAGATGAACGCAATGGTACGCTGCGTATTCATATCGATTCCACCTTGCCTTTGGCAATTTCGTCGGTCGTAAAATGATACGCCTGACCGAATTCCTCGGAATTGTAAGGTAGTGTCGTCGGGCCATCGTGAACGATGATTGTTTTTAAACTGGAACCTGAATCCAGCACGGCCCGCGCCATTTTTTCCCGTTGTTCATCCCAGTCAAGAAAAATACAGACCGCCGTCGAGACGTTGGACAGTTCCTCAAATACGGCTGGTCCGATCGTCTCGAAGGGATCATCGGGGCAACGATCCACACAGGACAGAATTTCCAGAACGTTGTCGAAGTGCGCGGTATGGCGTCCCGCCCGAAACACATACAGTTCCGGACCGGCGGCGAACAGGTCAATCAGATATTCTCCGCGCGACAAGGCGTCGGCAATCGAAGCCGTCAAACTGATCCCCGCTTCCAGCACATTCATGGACCGAGTCTCTTCCATTTTCGGATGATACCGCTGGCCGACGGCTTTCAGCTTGCGGATCAGCCAGGTATCGGCGGGCATATAGGTATCTAAAATCAAGGCAATGCGGCAGTAATATTCTTCCTGGTATTCCCGCACAACCGGTTTACCCAGCCGGGCCCAGGACCGAAAATCGAGCCTGCGGGCCGGTTCGCCGGGAACATACTCCCGATTTCCCACGTACTCCGGAGATTCTCCCACATTGGAAGTCAAGGCGATGCCTCCCGGTTGGAATTTGTTGCCCACCGGTAAATCAACGCTCGTAAGCTGATGAAAAGCGGGCAGAACCAGCAGCGATTTTCCGGGCAATGCGGCGCTGCCGGAACGGTTGAGATGAAAAGGAAACAACGTGTGCACGCCCAGTTTGGGAAGGGCATAATAGCCTCGTTGCGGCGCGTTGATCGTCACCGTGAGATCGACCGATTCCCCGCGCGGCAGACATTCCAGGGTATCATCGCGATCGATCTGCGTCAGCGGTTTCTCCAGCCAGCGAAAGGCGACTGCCAGATCATAAATCGGCAGCCAGCCCCGGTTGGTTACCGTGAAGTGACCGATCGCCGGCTGACCGGCGGTTGTCTGAGCGGGAAAATCTCCTTTCAGATCACAGCGGGGGCGGAAAATCCAGGAAGCAATGCCGTCGATCAGAATCAGCGCCATCAGCACGCTGAACAGATTATAGATGGGGACGGAAACCGAGATCGTGCCGATGCCCGATAAAAAGAAACCGAACAGCAATATTTTCCCCGGATACGTCACACGATAATACCAGTAATGCTTGTGCATCCGCACCAGCAGCAGACGATTCGTAAATGAATCTTTTTTTCTGATCGTCGGCGAATAAGGATCGTATTCCGAGACATGCATTACTGATTCAACACTTCTAAATTAATGAGCTGAAAAGACCATTCCACTCACTTCCATTCAGCGAAATGCTAACTGGGAACTTTCACTTTTCGAACGATATCGGAGACCACATCCATTTTGGTAATACTGCTGTACTTTGCTTTCGACGTTAAAATCAACCGGTGTGCTAACACGTAGTCTGCCATATGCTGGACGTCATCGGGCAGTACATAATTCCTGCCTTTCAGAAACGCAATGGCCTGCGAAGCCCGAAACAACATGAGTGAACCGCGGGGACTGACCCCCAGCTTCAGTCGGGGATCGTCGCGCGTCGCCTGCACCAGAGCGATCATATAGCGGGCCACACTGTGATCGACGTGCACGGTTTTGACCTGCCCCTGCATCTGCAGAACTTCTTCATGATTGAGGACCCGTTCCAGATGGTCCACCGGATGTTCGGTCGATTGCGCGAATAGAATTTCAATTTCATTCTCTGCATCCGGGTAGCCCAGTTGCAGGTGAATCAGAAAACGATCGAGCTGTGCTTCCGGCAGAGGATAGGTGCCATGAAAGTCCACCGGATTCTGTGTCGCCAGGACAAAGAAAGGGGCCGGCAGGATATAGCGTACGCCTTCGATGGTCGCCTGCGATTCACTCATGGCTTCCAGCAAGGCAGACTGTGTGCGGGGGGACGCGCGGTTGATTTCGTCGGCCAGTAAAATGTTACAAAAGATCGGCCCTTTGCGGAAATGAAAGGTGCCATCAACGGGATTATAGATGGAAGACCCCAGAATATCGGTCGGCAGCAGATCGGGAGTAAACTGGACCCGATTGAAGGGAACATCCAGCGATCGGGCCAGCGCTTTCGCGAGTGTGGTCTTACCGGTGCCGGGAACATCTTCCATCAACACCGACCCGCTGCAAAGCAAGGCCACCATCATCATGTCGATGCTCTCTGACTTTCCCCGGATCACGCTGCTCAGATTTTTCCTCAACAGGCTCAGCTTTTGGGCATATTTT
This sequence comes from uncultured Gimesia sp., assembly GCF_937919775.1. Classification (GTDB taxonomy): domain Bacteria; phylum Planctomycetota; class Planctomycetia; order Planctomycetales; family Planctomycetaceae; genus Gimesia. The sequence goes on along the minus strand of NZ_CALFPF010000277.1, from coordinate 20,904 downwards.
TCGCTCTGTTCAGGCAACGTGGATTGCGCCATTCGACTTCTCAATTATCTAAAGAGGTTGATCGGGGATATGCAGATTCCAAGTGATTTGCCGAAAATGATATTTCACCACAAACCCAAGTGCTATAGGGGATTATAACAGATCACAGGAAAATGAAAGGACTGACCGGCAAATATTTCCAAGTGAAGCAAATCCATTTTTAAATTTTTTGTGAAGCAGCTTTGTTGGAAAATTAAGTACACACGATTGATGCTGACCCTTGTCTTTCCTCTGCATACGTTCATTCATTTTCCAGGTTGCCAGGGTTCCGGTCCATCCGGTTTCGCGCGTAAAAACTTCGCATCGGTTTCCTGATACCATGCATGCAGTTTCCGGCGCATGGCAGCCACACGCTCCGGATGTTTTGCAGTCAGGTCAGTCTGCTCTCCCAGGTCTGTTTTCAAATTGTAAAGTCGAGTGCTGCCGTCTTCGAAACGCTCAATCAGTTTCCAGTCATCCATGCGAATCGCGCCGCCGGGGATGCCCCCCTGATTGGAGTAATGCGGATAATGCCAATACAAGGCCTCGCGCTTCAGCGGTTCCTCACCCTGCAAAAACGGTTTGAGACTCACCCCATCCAGATGTTGTTCCGGCTTCAAAGGCAAATCGGCCAGATCGAGGATCGTGGGATAAAAATCGGTTGTGATAACCGGTTCATCGCAGGTACTGCCCGGCTGCGTGCCTCCCGGCCAGCGAATCAGAAAGACTTCCCGAATGCCCCCTTCATACAGCCAGCCCTTCCCGCCCCGCAAGGGAAGGTTTGATGTGGGAGAACCTTCGGACGTGCTCAACCCGCCATTATCGGCAGTCAGCATCACCACCGTGTTCTCAGCCAGCCCCGATTTTTCCAATTGCGCGAGTACCTTGCCTACCGCGCTGTCCATCGATTCGACCATCGCCGCATAAACGGCGTGGTTCTGCAGAATCCGCACGCGTCGTTTCTCATCAACGTCGAACACCTGCTCTTCATCGGCGAATTCTTCCTGCCCCGTCAGCCCCAAGCGTTTCGCTTTTGCCTGATACTTGGCGACGAGCGGGCTCGGCCCCATCAACGGTGTATGCACCGAATAAAAGGCCAGATACGCGAAGAAGGGTTGCTCTCGATGTTCGTCGATGAACTTCGCCGTCTCGCTCGCCAGCCGGTCGGGCAGATGTTCTCCCTCGGGTCCATCGGTCAAACGGGGATTTCCATAAGGGGAGAAATATTTCTTACCGCCATAAGGACCGCCGCGATGCCAGCCACCCCGATTCACATCGAAGCCCTGCTTTTCCGGCCAGAACTCTTCCGTCGGTCCCAGATGCCACTTCCCGGCGAAAAAAGTAGAGTAGCCATGTTCTTTCAACGCTTCCGCGATGGTGACTTCACTCAAAGGCATCTGATCATTGAGCGGTGCGGGCAGAAATTTTCCGGCGCGTTTGCCGGAAAAGAAGTTGGTCGCATCCACGCGCGTCGGATATTTTCCGGTCATGATGCTGTAACGCGTGGGGCTGCACACCGGATTGGCGGCGTAACCATTGGTGAACCGCATGCCCGTTTTCGCCAGCTGATCGATGTGCGGCGTCTCGTAAAACGTATCCGGATTATTACAGCCCACATCCATATAACCGAGATCATCCACCAGAATGAACACAAAGTTCAACGGCTTTTGTTTTGTTTTCTCCGCCGCAAAAACCAGCGAATTCCCGAGAGCCATCAAAGAAAACATCAACATCAAAATGCAGCGCGCCATCTGTGTCATGTTGAATACCCTCAGTTAAATCGTTTCAACTGTTTTCAATTCCGTATTGTTTCAGTTTCTTGCTCAGCGTCGTCCGATGCAGGCCCAGACAGCGCGCCGCCGGCGCACATTGCCCGTGAAATTTCTCCAAAGCGATTTCCATCACCGGAGGTTCAATCAACGCCAGGAGTTTCTCATAAATATTCGCAGCCTGTTCCGGATCAGTCAGTTGCTGTTCGGCCCACTGCTTGAGCAGCTCGGCAATCTGTGCATCAGAGTCGGTGTCGGACTCCTCCATTCCCAGAAATGATTTGGAAACCGCAGCCGGCAGATCTTCGGGCAGGATGGTTCCCCCGCGTGCCCGTAACGCCGCGTGTTCAATCGAATTTCGCAGCTCGCGCACGTTACCGTACCACGGGCGTCGTTCGAGTTCGGCGATCGTTTCCGAAGTCAGTCGATGCCGCATGCCTGTCTGCCGATCCACAAACCGCTCCAGAAAAAATTCCGCCAGCACCCGGATATCACCCACCCGCTTCCTTAACGGGGGAATCTCAATCTGAAACGTACACAAGCGAAAATAGAGATCGTGTCGAAATTTCCCCTGTTTGATTAACGCTTCCAGATTGCGATGCGTGGCGGCGATCACGCGAAAACTGGTTTTGATCCGTTTGTTCGAACCGACGGGCAGCACTTCCCCTTCTTCCAGCGCTCTCAATAGTTTGATCTGAATCGATAGCGGGATGTCGGCGACTTCATCTAGAAACAGTGTCCCCTGATCGGCCTGTTCCAGAAAACCAACCCGCGCCGATTCAGCCCCCGTGAAGGCGCCCTGCGCGTGGCCGAACAGTTCACTCTCTGCCAGATTTTCGCTGAGGGAGGCAATGTTCACGGCCACGAAAGGACCGGCGGTTCGTTCGCTGAAACGGTGAATGGCCTGCGCTGCCAGTTCCTTGCCCGTGCCACTTTCGCCGGACAACAGCACACTCGCCTCCGAACCGGCGACCAGTGCAATCGACTTGAACACGTTTTGCATTTCCGGCGTGGACCCTACCAGACCTTCCAGTTGGCGGGGTTCGCCGGGCACCAGTTCCTCGCGCCGTGATTCATTGACGGCTTTCTGCAGCACCTGTTCCATCTGATTCAAATCGAATGGTTTCACGATATAATCGAAGGCCCCTTTGCGAACCGCTTCGACGGCCGTCTGCAGATCGCCATATGCGGTAATCACAATCACGGGCACCGGACCGATTCGATCGTAGAGTCCCTGCATCGCGGTCAGCCCGTCCATACCGGGCAAACGGACATCCATCACAACCACATCCGGCCGCTCCGATTCAGCCAGGCTCAACGCCTGCTCGGCCGTCGAAGCCGTCACAACCTGATGGCCGTGACTCTCCCCTAACTGGCTTAACCCCCAGCAGATGGATTCTTCATCATCCACAATCAGTAATTTCGACACTCTCATTCTCCACATTCATCAGAGGCAACGCGACGATAAAACACGTCTGCTGATCCCGCCGCTCCCAGCGAATCTGCCCGCCATGATTCTTGACGATCTCGCTGGCCACAAATAAACCCAGGCCGGTGCCATCTTTTTTGGCTGTCACCAGGGGTTCAAACATTTTATTGACAATCGCCGGGTCGGGACCAGAGCCTGTATCCTGCACTTCCAAAGTAACAGACTCCGGACTGCTTTGAAATAGCCTGATACTGACCCGGCCTACATCGGCTGGTTTTGTGCTCTGATCTGACTCCACCGGAACCGCCGCTTCGATGGCGTTCAGGATCAGATTGGAAATCAGTTGCTCCAGCGATTCGGCGTCTCCCTGAATCGAGATCGCGGCTGCCACTTCCGTCTGTTCCAGTTCGATTCCAAAGTGCCGCGCGGTCGGCATCACCAGACTGACGACCCTGGAAACAATCTCACTCAGACAGACGGGCGTAAAACTGGAAAAGTGCCCCCCTTTATTCTCCAGAAAACTCTGCAGATATTGTTCGATCAGACACAACTGGCGATTGGCCACCTGCAACGTTTCATCCTGCTGGCTCTCGGGATTTTTTCGCAGATGCAGATCCAGCGCGATGCGACAGCCGGTGACGGCATTGCGTAACTGATGCGCAATCGCCCCCCGCAGTTGTCCCAGCGTCTTCAACCGCTCACTGCGTTTGATTTCGTCTTCATAATCGCCTAACAGCCCCGCCATCTGATTGATCGAAATACTTAAATCACGAATCTCATCATCGCGGACCGGCTGCACCATGGGCTGGAAATCTCCGTGTGCAATCTGCGCCACCTTTCTGTCCAGCCGCTGCAAAGGCCGCGTCACACGTGCGGCGATCACCGTCGCCAGGAACGCCACCACGATCAGAGCAATGCTGCCAGCCAGCAGAGAAGGATAAATGGCATTCGACAGCGCCTCCCGATATTCTTTCACCGGATAATAAATATACAGATACCGGAGATCCTCTGCGCGGGCACGTTGCTGAATCTTCACGACGGCACGAAAGAAATGTGCATCGCCGGTTTGAATCACATCGGAAATCTGCAGCTCGTTCCACTCGGGAGGTTCCTGCGTCACTGCCTGCGGTACAAAATCAGGACGGGTCGACGATAGGATCTCGCCGTTCTGACCGACGAGCACAAAATCGGCGCCCGAAAGCCCTTTCGTCTGATTCAACACCGCCGCTGTTAAAGGAAACGTGGCATCGTTCAGCGTATGCGCGATTTGCCGGAACTGATCTCGAATCTGCAACTTGATCTGACTGGTCGAAAGATAGGCGTGCCATAATGTCACGCTGACAATCGCGCAAACCATGATTCCCACCATGGGAATGAGAATCTGGTACCTCAACGGCCAGCGCATGGTTCGGACTGCTTTCTGTTGCGAAATAAGGAAACGGCGTCTCAAGGGGGAGGAGTGCCTCTGACAAAGACAACATCGGTCCCTGCATCAGATATGATAAAGCAAAACGCCCCCCAAACGCGACAACGAAGTACTGTCGCCATCCCGACTTCTGAAAATCCAGACCACCGGCATGTCGACGATTTCAGCGCCACTGTCTGTTTTACTGACACCTCCCGAATCTTATGCGACGGTTGATTTCCCTTTTCCCATCCCAAGTCGTTATAAACGGAACCTGAATCTCTGAAAATCGCGGATGCCCCTTGAATACACGCACTTTGGTACACATTTTGCCCCGTAGTTTCCCTAACATTGTCTCTGATCAACGCGAACAAACCCTGCAACGGAACTCTTTGATGCGCAACAAACGTGGATTTACTCTGATTGAATTACTGGTGGTGATCGCCATCATCGCGATTCTGATCGCCCTGCTCCTCCCGGCGGTACAGCAGGCACGCGAAGCCGCCCGCAGAACGCAATGTAAAAATCATCTGAAACAACTGGGGTTGGCCGTGCATAATTATGCCAGCAGTTATCGTTATCTGCCTCCCGGCGCAAGCGTTGATCTGTCCGTGTCTGCCACCGGCAATAACGGTTCGTGGGGCGTGCATGGTCGCATCCTGCCGCTACTCGAACAGGGGAATCTGTATAACAACGTTGATCTCTCGATCGCCTGGGATTTTCAGACGGCGATCGACGGTTTGAAGATTCCCGTTTACGCCTGCCCCAGCGATCCGAACAGTGACCGCGTCCGCGATCCCGGCGGCGGAAAAGTCAATCTGTATCCCACCAATTATGGTTTCAATTATGGAACCTGGTTTGTGTTTAATCCCACGAATGGGACCGGCGGCAACGGTGCATTTTATCCGAATGCCAGTTTGACGCTGGCCACGTTTACCGATGGCACGAGCAATACGCTGCTGGCGTCGGAAGTGAAAGGCTGGCAACCCTACACCAGAAATGGTGGCCCTTCCAGCACGGTAATTCCGGGAACCGCGTCCGCTGCCGCCACGATCACCGCATCGGGAACCGACTTCAAAACCGACACCGGACACACCGAATGGCCCGACGGCCGCGTGCATCATACCGGCTTCACCGTCACGCTGAATCCCAATACTTATGTGACTTATTCGAACGGGGGAACAGAATACGACGCCGACTTTAATTCCTGGCAGGAAGGCAAAAATGGCATCGCCGGCTCACCCACCTATGCGATTATCACTTCGCGGAGTCATCATACAGGGGTCGTCAATGCGGCTCTGGTCGATGGTTCGGTCCGCACCATCAGCGAAAATATCTCGCTCGATATCTGGCGGGCTTTAGGAACGCGTGCGAACGGCGAAGTCCTCGGCGAGTTCTGATTCGCCTGCACGATCACAAATGAAAACAAACGGAGTGGATCTGAATTCAGGTCCACTCCGTTTTTTTGAACGCAGGGGAACGAGTGAATTCCCTGCCAGATCAAAACGGGAAACAATTCACAAAACTACGGGAAATATCTCAATCTCACCTTTCATAAATCCCCGCCAATTCACAACAATGAAGCAGTCAAACAGATCTCCGCTCGATTTCAGAGATTCTTCAAATACGGAAAAGGATGCAAAACATGAGTTATCAACCTCGTATTGTGGCTTTTGCAGGCAGCACGCGTGAAAATTCTTACAATAAACGTTTAGCAGCCATTGCAGCGAAAGGGGCTAGTGAAACAGGAGCCGACGTCAAACTGATTGACCTGCGCGATTTTCCCATGCCTCTGTTTGATCAAGATCTGGAAGCCCGGGAAGGCAAAAACGAATCTGCCAAACAGTTCAAAAAACTGCTGGTAGACTGCGACGGCATTCTGATATCCTCCCCCGAATACAACGGCTCGATCTCGGGAGTCTTAAAAAATTCCATTGACTGGGCGACCCGCGCCGACGAAGGCGACCTCCCCGGTTTCAGCCCCGCCTTTCGTGGTAAAGTGGTTTCGATTATGAGTGCCTCCCCCGGCGGGCTGGGAGGCTTGAGAGGCCTCGTGCATTTGCGGGCCATTCTGGGAGGGCTGGGATGTATCATGCTGCCCACGCAAACGGCCGTCTCCAGTGCGCACGAAGCATTCGATGATGCAGGCAATCTGAAAAATGAAAAACAGCAGCAGCAGATCCTCGATCAGGGACGGGAGTTATCCACCTTCATCGCACAGTTGAACAAGATGGATTTTTGAACCTTTCGTCTTGCAAAAACTTTGCCTCTCCTGCTTGTCGTCAACTTTCTTTTTCATGAACGCTACTGTTAAGATAAATTGAGTACTGCCTTTATCTCCGCTCTCGAGTCGACAACAGGAAATCATATGACATTCAAACCAAGCTCGTTATTACTGACATTCACGGCCCTGCTGTTGATGATCTCTCAACACGCGAGACTCACTGCAGCAGAAGAGCCGTTCACGAAATTCACGGTCGACGAGAAAGACAAAACACACTGGTTCGACATCAAAGACCTGGGTCTGGAAGGGAAAGGCTGGACCGAGACGGAAGCTTTTTTTGATCGTCTCCCTGCCAAAGCGAAAGGTGTAGTACGCCCCCCTGTCTGGTCGCTCAGCAAACATTCCGCAGGCATGGCGGTGCGTTTTGTGACCGACGCCACCACGATCAAAGCGAAATGGAAACTGACCTCCGCTTCGCTGGCAATGCCTCACATGGCGGCGACCGGCGTGAGTGGTCTGGACCTGTATGTGAAAACCGAGAGCGGAAAATGGCGTTGGCTGGCGGTCGGCAAACCGTCTCAGCAGGAAAACAATGTCACTCTGATTTCAGATCTGATTCCGGGAACACGCGAATATATTCTGTATCTGCCACTGTATAATGGAGTCCAATCGGTCGAAATCGGCATTCCCGAATCCAGCCAGCTCTGGAAAGCACCGCCGCGCGAACCGGGTAAAGACAAACCGCTGGTCTTCTGGGGAACGTCGATCACCCACGGGGGCTGTGCCTCGCGCACGGGGATGGTGCATACCGCCATCCTCGGACGCCGACTGGATCGCCCGGTGATCAATCTCGGATTTTCGGGCAATGGCCGGATGGAACCGGAAGTCGCGAAACTGGTTGCCGAGCTGGATGCGAGCGTATTCATCATGGACTGTCTGCCCAACGTGACAGCCGATACCGTCGCCCGGGAAACCGAACCACTGGTCAAAACGCTCAGAGCCGCCCACCCTGACACCCCTATTCTTTTGGTGGAAGACCGGACTTATTCCAATGCCTATCTCAAAAAGAGCAGCCAGGAACGACATCGAACGAGCCGCGAAGCCCTCAGGAACGCTTTTGAGCGATTGCAAAAAGAGGGGGTCACCAGCCTGTATTATCTGGAAGGAGACACGCTGCTCGGCGATGACAGCGAAGACACCGTCGATGGCTCGCACCCGACCGACCTCGGTTTTTTCCGACAGGCGGATGCCTTCGAAACAGTATTGCAGCCGATCCTCGAGTTACATTCGAAGTGAGCATCGCCCGCCTCTGTTTATTCCTGTTTCCCGCTTTGCTGCTGTCGTGCGGGAAACAGGAACCGCCGGCCGAACGCCGCGTGGCACTTCCACCAGCGGAAAACTTTCAGGAATTTCATGCCGAGATTCAAAGTTTCTGCGGAAGCTGTCACCTCTGCCCCGCGCCGGGCATTCTGACAAAAGAGTCCTGGCGCATGCAGATTCCCCGCGAATATGCACACTACGAACAGTCACCACAAAAACAGTTGCGCGTGCCACCGCAGCCCGAAGTGATCAAGTATTTCGTCTCGCAGGCGCCCGAAATACATGATCTGCCAACGCAGACCGCAAATCCCCTGCCCGGCCCCGTCGCATTTCGGAAACAGGAAATTTCCAATCCGGCCGCCGATCCACTGCCCGGCGTTTCGGATTTGAACTGGATCGCCGGCACCGATGCAGAGGGGGAACTGTTAATCACCGACATGGGCTCGGGGGAAATCGGACGCATACTGTTTTCCGCAGGCAAAACCACCTTTCACCCGCTGGCAAAAGGGAATCACCCGGCACACATCGAACGCGTCGACCTGAATCAGGATCAACGCGACGATTATCTCATCGCCGACCTGGGCAGTTTCGGCCCCGAAGATCACGACCGCGGAAAAGTCGCGCTGTTGATGTTCGATGAAAAAACACAGAAGTACGAGCCGCACACTCTGCAGGCCGGACTGGGGCGCGTCGCCGACGCGCGGGCCGCCGACTTCGACGGAGACGGCGATCTCGATCTCATCGTCGCCGAGTTTGGCTGGAGGGAGACCGGCCGCCTGCTGTACCTGAAAAATGTCTCCCCCTCCAAAACAGATCTGAAGTTCGAACTGCAGACGCTCGACGACCGGCACGGCGCCAGTCATGTTTTGATCACCGATTTCAATCAGGATGGGCTGCCCGATGTTGTCACGCTCTTCTCGCAGGAACACGAAACCATTGTCGCGTTTCTCAATCAGGGTGACGGCCACTTTAAACCGGAGACCGTGTATCAGGCGGCCGATCCCGCCTATGGTTCATCCAGCATCTCACTAGTGGACCTCGATCAGGATGGCAACCTCGATCTGCTCTATACCAACGGCGACACGATGGACAGCTTCGAACTCCGCCCCAGTCACTCGCTGCAGTGGCTGGAAAACACCGGTTCGTTTCCGTTTCGACATCACAGTATTGCACCACTGACCGGCGCCTATTCTGCCACGCACGGCGACTTCGACGGCGACGGAGACATCGATCTCGCCGCCTGCACCATGACCTGGGATTATCAGCAGCCGCGAAATACGGTCGTCTGGTACGAACAGACAAAGCCGGGCCAGTTCATTCCGCATCCGCTCGATTATTCGAAGGGACAACACGCGGTCATCGAAGCAGGCGACTTTGACGCCGACGGCGATCTGGACCTGGCCGTCGGAAATTTCGAACCCCGCGAAACCGGTCAGAAGACACGCGCAGCATGGTTTTCAATCTGGTGGAACGACGGGCCTGCAGATTGAGCTGTATTTTTGAACGACGAAATACATAAAATGCACGATGACAAAGGCGATCTTACTTCAAAAAGAGGGTCATATCGCCATTTTATAGTTCCGGACACCTATTTTCCGATAGTACTAACCAGTGAGCCCTCATAATGGATTACCGCGCAATCTTAAAGAGAGTTGGTTTTGCCTGGGTCACCTTCGGCCTGTTAGATATCGTACTCATGATATACTACATCATGAATGGTCAGAGTTACTCCTCCAGCTTCAACATTTTCGCGGTAATCATTGGCATCTTTCTGATACGGGGCAGTCTCGGAGCCACGACACTTGTCACGTGGCTTACCGCTTTCATGCTCACTGGCTGCATTGGAGTTATCCTGATTTTTCCATTCCTACAACCCATGGGATTGCTTCTGACTCAAGCCAAACTGAATCCTGTGAGTTCGATCATCGGTTGGTTGATGGGCATCTTTGTCCTCGCAATGCTCGGCTGGACCTGGAAGCAGATGCGTTCTCATCCCGTGCTGGAGGCGCGCAAAGCCAGTGGTCGCCCTACGACCACGCCAAAGATTGCGATTGGCTTGGGCATCGTGCTCGTTGCTTTCCTGGGGGTCATGCTCAACTCGTTACTCAATGGTGCCATCGGAACGAAAGCCATTGCGTTGGCCAGGCAGAAACTTGGACCAAACTACAAATACGCCGCTCAGTCAATTCGAGTGAGTGGTAGATACCGCAGCGGCATTGTTGTCGCCTACAACGACAAAGAGATCAAGTACGTTCCCGTGCATTGGAACGAATGAGGATCAACACGAGAACTGATAAAGGTGTCAGGCCCTGAACAGCGACTCATACGTGTGATCTGCCTTCTCCTGCTGGACACAAAATACAGAACGTACCTGTTGTTGGACGGCGCTGGAAGCATTAAAATGCGCCAGCCATGAAACCGCTGGGTAATACCACTTTTGAAACCCGACTCCGAGTTCCACATTCATGCCTTCGATTCAACAAACGGACCCTCAGCGATTCAGGATCAGCAATAATCGGGGATTGTTCATCAGACTGATCGGTTTGCCATTCGTTGGATTCGGGCTGTGGGTTGGCGTCTGGCCAACGGCGGCAAATATTTTCGATTGGCTGTCGGGCTCTCTGCCGCGCCCTCGGCTCTGTCGGCCGGGAAACGGAAGTGGGAATCCGCTCGATAACTTTCGCATGATTGCTCAATAATGGAACAGACAGACAACCCGCAAAAAAAATCACGGATGCTGACTTTGACAGGTGTGGTCGTGTGCCTGATGGTGATCGGCACTGCAGCTGGTCTCTGGCTGAAGCGCGGCGGTCCGGCATTGCCACAACCTACCATCAACGACTTGCACTTCCCGGTGGTCGTCTTTTTTTCCCCGACGAGTTTTTCGGTCGATCACAGTGCCGAAGAGTTGACCACGATGAATATTCAGAGGGTACTCATGCAGCAAACGCCGCCGCACCTGATCGATAATCAACTGAACCTCTTCCAGATGGACGATTTGAACTCGACCAGAAGCTCGTACACGTTGTTGCTCAACGCCGGCACCGGCACGACCCCCGTTTCCTTTACTCTGAAGCCTGTTCGCGACGAGACGCAAACGGAAGTCCGAAAACTGCTCATCGGAATTGTGAACCCCGATCTGCCAGAAGACGAAGCCGCGGTGATGAAAAGCCGCATCCTGTCGGCTCAAAGATTAACTGAAATCTTCCAGCCTGATTGAACTGCTGTCACAGTAGACGGAAAACGGTTCAGACCCCGAAATGCGGCTCCCGGAATGAAAACGAGCCTCCCGTTGCCGTTCTCCCTGCTCACATTCCCGGGTTATCCGTTTTTTCTTCTATTTTTTACCACTTGACTGAATACTAATAAATTAGTACAAGCCCGCCTGCAGATCGTAATCATCAAGAAATTATCTAATTCCTAATAGAAGGTATTTACCCCAGCCAATGTACTGGCGACTCGGGGTATCGGGCTGTTGCATCCCAAATGTAACGGCATCGATCGCGTATTGGCGAACTTGACAGCTTTGTAATCTCGTCCTCATCCCGCTGAAAATCGTTCGTACCAGAGGCGGAGCCAGAAAACCAATCACATCCAATTATCGAGCAGGGTTGACAGCATGGAACTGAAGAAACACTTTGAAACCAGCGGGCAGTGGCTTTTCCGATGGAGAAGTTATTTGCCTGCATACCTGCTGCTGCCGCTGCCTTGGGTGGTGAGCAACTTTCAAAGGCCCTATGGGCAACATGACTTACATGAAACATGGGTGCTGTTTTGCATTGCTGTAACCGGGTTGGGCCTGCTGATCCGCTCTTTAGTGGCAGGTTTCGTCCCCAGAGGAACCTCAGGTCGAAATACAAAACAACAGGTCGCAACCAGCCTGAACACAACCGGTGTTTATTCACTCTGTCGCCACCCACTCTATTTAGGCAATTTCTTCATTGCTCTGGGCTGGGTCATGTTCTTTCAAAATGGCTGGTTCGTTACCTTCTACGTCATGACGTTCTGGCTGTATTACGAACGCATCATGATGACCGAAGAAGCGTTTCTGCGCGAGAAATTCGGGAAGAACTTTCTCGCCTGGGCAGATTGCACGTCTGCGTTCATCCCCAACTTCAAAAACTGGAAACAGCCGGCTCTCAAATTCTCGTTACGGACGTTAGTTCGCCGCGAGTACCTGACATGCGTGGGAGCAATGGTTGGATTTGTCATCCTTGAACTGGTTGAACACTGGCAGTTTGACGGACAGGTGATACTGGAACCTCTCTGGATCCTTCTGGCAACCCTGACAGCAACGACCTTCATCGCCGTCCGCTCGCTGCATAAGTTCACCCGCGTACTGGCAGAAGAAGGACGCTGATCCAACAGGCAGGATAAAAACATCTGAAAAAGGTGTCAGGAACCGAATAAGGGTCCTGGCACCTTTTTTATTTCCAGAGAAGCAACAGCGTTGATCAGAATCTACAAAGAAACTGGTGACATTGAAGTGCTTTACCCATTCTCCACCGCTGCCAAACCAGGCGTTCTAATCGCGATTAGTCGGAGAATCTTGAAACATCACGAAAAATGCTTCGCAGAAAACGGGCCTATATGGCTTCGGCTGTGTTTTTCAAATCAAAATAATGGTGCATTTTCCTCGCTGCTCTCTTCACCACTGCCGGATTTTCATCTGCGTCGTCTCCGGGTACATCCGCTAGAATTTTTCGGGTCTGTTTTGCTGCGCCGGTTTCTGTGGGGAGTCTGCCATCGAAACGAACGCCGGAAACTAACGGCGGCTTGCGCCGTGCCGCTCATTTTTCTGCTTTGGCCTGATTGCCGGTCGGGGCGCGGGTTTGATCTGATCGTGGGAGAGGGGAGATATCTGGCATGGGTGATCTTTTTTTTTTCGTGTGGAAATTGTTCTTGCGCGGGAGAGCCGTTTTTTGTTTGACTGGTATAAATCATCGCGAACGGCGCGGGGCGGTCAACCCGGGTTCGTTACCTGCGCGGCGCAGACGCGCGCCTGGGCGTGGATTGTTGGGGACGCCGCGTGACTTGTCAGCGGCAGTAGGGCGCCGAACGGCGCCCAAAAAAAGTGCTCAGCGAGAACCAGGGGGCATGAAGTGGCGTCAAATCGGTCTCAAACCAGTGGCTTTTATGGGGAGCGGATTCACAGCGGCGCGTGTTTTCACTGGTACGATGAATTTCCTACGCGCGCGACGCGTAACACGCATCATGGCGGGCGGCGTGTTGCCGTCAAGGCCTGTTTTTTCACTCGCAAATCGGGAACAGGAAACAGCAGCCGGGCTTTCCCGACCCAACCGAAACGAACCGGTTTACGGCCCTTTTTTCCATCGGCGGGTGCAGTACCAGAAACTTATGCGTCCGACATTTTTGCACCGTCCACTTTTGCCGACGATGTTGATTCGCGCTGATTTATTTTTCCGGCTTCAGCAGATCGGTAATTTTTTTCTCGGGATCAACCGAGAACACGGTTTTCGCGTGCGGATCGGAGACCAGAATGTTCTGTCCCTGTCGCGCGATGCCGACCGGGTTTTTGAACGGCTCGCCGGAGACCCACTTTTCTGTTTTCCCGTCGGGCGTCACTTTCCAGAGCGCTTTCTCATAACCGTCGCTGACAACAGCCGTCCCGTCGTCGAGCACCACCACATCGTGGGGAAAATTAAACGGGCGGTCTTTAACAACCACCGTGATTTTTCCATCCGGGGCGACTTTCAACAATTGGTCTGCGGTTCCCGAAACGACCCAGAGGTGGTCCGCCTGATCGAGGGCCAGCCCGCGCGGCGCACTGACTTTGGCGTACAAGGTCGGCTCGCCCCCCGCTGCGGGGACTTTCCAGATCTGATGCAGTTCGAGATCGGACACCAGCAGATCGCCGTTTTTCGTGACGACCACATCCATCGGAATGCCGATGCCCCCGTTGGTGAGCGGCGTCGGTTCTGCGCCGGCTTTTTCGAATCGATAGACTTCACGCGTCGAAGAATCACCGGCGATCACGCGTCCTTGCGAGTCAACCGTCACACAACGGACCGCGTTCAAAGGCGTGCGAAAAACCTGGGAGCCGGTGAAAAAGCTGGTCGCTTTGCCATTTTCCACACTCCAGATGCCCGGCAGCTTTCGATCGGCGACATAAACGGGACCTTTGTCCGAAGCCGCCACGGAGAGAGGATACAACATCTCCGCCGCCCGACTGACATGAGTCGTGCAGAGAAACAGCAGAACAACGGCAGCGCTACGCAGGAAAAAAAGCATCGCATGGAAACCTGTTTGAGAATGAAAAAAGTAAGTCGGTTTGTATTTTATCGCGAACGGCAGGCAATTGCACTCATGAAATGCCGCTCAGGGTTTCTGCAGCCAATTCCAGAAGCGGGCACTGTTTTGTTGCCGCGTGTGATACTGCGTCTGATCCTGCTGCAGAATTTGATCGTCCGGATATTCTTCGGTCGGATAAGGATAGCCGCCCATCTCCCGAAACGGCAGCGGCTCGACCGACTGACCGAGAATCGTATGCAGGTTGGCGTCTTTATCCCAGCCGACGTTGTGCAGAATAAAATCACGTTTCCAGCCCGGCTTGACCGGTTCTGCGGGGACCGCGAAACGGAGTTGCATTTCGTCTCCCGAACCCATCATCACCAGACGATTGTCAGCCGACTCCACCAGCGGCTGCACATCGCCGTAACGGGTAAAGCGTCCCTGCATCGGCGGCCATTGAATAGTGGCCGACAGACTCTGATAGTCATACCGTTCCGGGCCATTTCCCGAATGCAGGATCGGCGTGGAAAAACCGCGGTACTTCAATGTCGCGGATTCCAGCGGCAGCGGTCTCGTCACAAACTCGGCCGGCGTTTCATTCACCGTGAAGAAAACCTGATCCCAGTAGAACTCCATATTCGTTTCGATGCGGACGCGATAATCGTTTGTCAGGAACTGGTCAGTCAGATCCACGGCGATGGTTTTCGTTTTGCCGCCGGGAAAACCCATAAAGGGCTGGATGGTTTTCCATTTGCCGTTCGCGTCAGGCACCGACAACGACGGGGGGCGTGGCGAAGGCATGGACGGATTTTCCGACAACGCCAGATTGATGCCCGTGTCCGTCGGATAAATCCAACCGGTCAGAAACAGCTTGATGCGCGGATCCATCGCAGTTTTCTGCAGCGCCGGCGTATTCAGGTTCAGTTCCAGAACATGGTTTTCGGTCAGTCCCTGCCGATATTTTTCGTCGAACGTTTTTGCGTAGACATCGTCGGCGTCTTTGATTTCGGGCAGCACGTCGCGACCTCGCTGATTGACGGCGGCGATGGGCGTTTGCGGCTGTTGAACCGTATGAATTTTAAATGCCGCCAGATCGGGCGGGCCGACTTTTTCGTTCGAGAAGATTTCGACCTCCGCCGGATGGTCGATGGCCGTCAGTTGCAGGGTGTCGAAGTAACCGGCTTCCCAAAGTTCTTCGGTGACCCGCAGTTCATAGAAACCGTTTTTCGGTTTGAGTCGTTCGCCATCAATCTTGAGAAATTCCCAGTCACGATAAGGCGCGACAATACCTTTGCCGAACTGCAGGCCAATCGGAGCCGCCCAGAGCAGATCGGTATAAAACGAAAACTGTTCGCCATCCCAGGTATAGAGGTACGGACAGGAACCCATCAGCGTCTGCTTTTCATAAATCCGCTGATTGGTTTTGGCGTTGATAATATTCACGGGAATGCCGTTGGTCCACAAGACGCGAATCGCTTCGGCGACCGTCTGTTTCCCGAGCCCGAAATGGGTCGCTTGCCCCGCTACGATCTGCGGTTGATAAATCGTCCCGCTCCGCAGTTCCAGCAGACTGCCGATACCGTAATGATTCACGCGTCCGCTCGCCGACTTGACTTCACCTTTGACCTGTTCTGCGCGGAGGGAAACTTCGATCCAGTGATAGTCATTACCTTTGTTCTGCCATTGAATGATTTCGTTTCCCGCGATGGCAATCACATCGAGGCTGCCGTCCTGATTCAGATCGCGGAGCAGGAATTTTTGAATCGGTTTAGGAAAGGTGAGGGACTGATCTTTCACATACGCCGTCTGCTCTGCTTTTCGTGCGGCGGTTCCCAGACAGAGTTGCAATCCATGCGAACTCAATGCGGCGACATCCAGCACGCCATCGTTGTTCAAATCGCCGGTCTGCAAGACAGTCCCTTCTGCGCTGACCGGCTCTGTTTCTTTAATCTCCTGCACACTGGCGATCTGCACGCTGCCCGGCTGTGGTCGATTCGTTTCTGCCAGCATCAATGCTGTTCCGCTCACGCCGATCAGATCCCACGAACCGTTCCGGTCAAAGTCTGCAAGTCGACACTCTTCAAACCGATTGACGGCGGCCTGCTGTTCGGACTCCGTAAAGGGTCGCCAGCGAAATCGGCCGTGCCTCAGATTTTCCAGATAACCCGCCTGCCTGGACTTTCGACTGCACAAGATCAAATCGAGGTCCACGTCGCGATCCCAGTCGACGCGGACAATGGAGGTCGCCGCCAGATCAGCGGGAGGCAGATGAGAATTGGCACTGATCTCCTGAAACGAGAAATCGCCGCGGTTCGACCAGAGCGAAAGTCCTGTGGTCGTCGAAGCGACCAGGTCCAGATCGCCGTCATGATCCAGATCGGAGAAGTTCACCGCCAGCACGTCGGCGAGTGTTTCCAGCGTATTTTTCTGTGCTTTCAGAACCAACGACCGTGTTCCGGTTTTAGCATCTGCCTGATTTTCAAACACCTTGATACCCGTTTTCCCGGCGAGCACCAGATCGAGGTCTGCATCGCGGGACGGAGAAATCGGAAACACCTGCTGTTCTGTTTTTTCGGTAGAAGCGGGTTGATTGCTCTGCTGCACATCGGCGTCCAGATCGACGGCGGTGATTTCGGAAAAATCTCCCGCGCAGTCCTGCTGCGTGAGCGGTTCCCAGATCCCGGCGGCATTCTGTTTGAATACGGAAATCTGGTTCGCGGTCAGCAGAATCAAATCGGGTTTGCCATCCAGGTCGAAATCGGCGATCTGCAGATCTCTGATTTCAGTCGGCATCGCTTTCGAAAATTGCAGAGGACGAGCGTCAGCAAACTCCACGGACAACGGTTTTTGCTGCGCGGGCCACTCGACGGCGGCGTAAAACGCGGGCGGAAAATCGTGGATCACAAATTCAAGTGGATTCTGTTCCACGCGGCGGCGATCACTCTTGACCAGATCTTCCGCGATCAACACGTTTCTCAAAATGCGTGCGTTGCGGAGCACGATGTTCCATTGTTTGTCCTTGATCGCGGTCAGCGAATCGTCGATCAGTTTGTTCAAATCGAGTCGCGTGTGATCTTTAACACTCTCTACCAAAGGAGCCGCCAACTGTTTGATTTTTTCGAAGACGGGTGTGGCCTGTTCTGTTTTCTGATCGGCTACCACCTGCAGATAATCGAGCGTCAGAAACAGATTCTCCGGTTGCAGTTCCCAGGCTTTTGCCAGCGACGTATTTGTTTTCGCTTGAATTTCGGAGTCCGAACCGATTTTTTGCAGCTGAGACAATTCAAACCAGATCGCAGCGTCTTTCGGTTTTTTCTCCAGCGCACGTTGCAATGCCGCCAGTGCCTGCTGCGGTTCTCCCAGCGCCACATAAATGCGGGCCGAGAGGATATAGCTGATGCCGGATTCCGGGGCGATTTGAATTAACTGGTTTACAGTGTCGACTGCCTGCTTTGCAAGTTTCGGCCCTTCCGACTGGTTCGCTACTTTTTCGGGTGTGATTTGCAGCAGGCGACAGATGGTTAAGTTGCGAAAGCCGATGACTTCGGTGGGCAGTTCTTCGGTCAACTGTTCCAGCAGCGGATCGCTGTCGGCATAGCGTTCATTTTCGAGAAAGGCGATGCCTTCATTTTTCAAGCGCAGCAGTTCTATCGCTTTTTCGTAGGAAATCGGCTCCCGCTCCGCAGGCTCGTTTTGCAGTTGCGGCGGCGCTTTGACTGTGAGAAACAGCGCCAGCGTTCCCAGAAACAAGACCAGCGCTACAATGATCGCGAAGTGGGATGTCCGGGATGGCATGAGCAAACCTTATTTCAGAAATCGATTTCAGGAACTATCACTCTCAAAGGATACACTTCTGCACTGCCGATGTCAGCCGCCCTCTGATCACCACATTGACTCACGTTCGTTCAAGGCCTACAATCAGGCAATCACATTTGCACACATGCGTTCCAACAACAAATTGCAGCATTGAGAGCTTAAATCATAGCAAACCCTCTTCAATGCACTAACCTCAGGCTCGATAAATGTCATTCGATTCCTATCATAAATGGCTGGGAATCCCGCCAGAACAACAACCGCCGCATTATTATCAACTGCTGGGAATTTCGGTCAATGAACAGGATGCAGAAGTCATTCAAACCGCAGCCCAGCGTCAGCGCGCCTCGGTAGAAGACCATCTGCACGGGAAACATCACCGCGAAGCCACCCAGTTGATCTATGAACTTGATGAAGCGGAACTGACACTGTTAAGCCCCGAACTGCGTGAGGACTACGACAGGCGCGTCAAGCTGGTCCTCAAACGCCAAAAGAGCAAACAGAGCGGACGCAACCTGGATCCCGATTCCAACCAACCTGCCGGCGAAGGCAGCGGTTTGATGCATCGATTCATGGGAATCATGTCTGTGATTCTGGCAGGGTTTCTGATCATGGCTTATTTTGCCTATCAGCGTCCTCGCACCGAAGAGGAAAAAAAAGAACTCCGGGCTCAACCCATCAGCGTCGCGAAAAAACAGCCTGCGCCTGTTCAACCAGTCGTCTCAGAGAAAAAAGAGAACCCGGTGCCCGCACCGGCTCCGCTTGCGAAAACACAGGCAGAAGCGGTGGCCTGGATTTTCTCGGTGGGCGGTAAAGTCACTCTTCAGGGGGGCAAGGTAATTGAAGGTGCTGCTGATTTACCGCCGAGCCCGTTTGAGATTATCGCAATCAATCTCATGAAGTCCGAGGTCACAGATGCGACGCTTCCCAATATTCTACCACTGACTTCCGTGCAGACTTTGCTGCTGTCTGAGACTAAGATCTCAGAAAATAGTATGCCTGTCATCAATCAATTGAAGAACCTGCAAAACCTTTTTGTTCCTGGAACAAATTTAACTGGTCGGGGAATCGCACAATTGAGCGATCAGCTCAAACTCAAAACCTTGCATATCAATAATAACATGCGTCTCAACGATGAAGACGTCAAGTATATTGTTCAATATCCACAATTAACCAGCGTTTCAATTGCTCAAACCTCGATCACGGACCGCGGTTTGGAGGCAATGACGAGTTTGAAAGGTCTGACAACGTTACAGATTCATCTGGCGAAGATCGACGATCAGGGTTTAGAGCAACTTCAGGCGTTCCCGGAGCTCCAGGTATTGCTACTGGGAGGGCCGTTAAATTCCGAGCAGGCCATTTTGAACGCCGTCCAGAACCTGAAGCAGCTGCGAATCCTCTTTATCTTTGACGTTCCACTTACGGATGCAGGCGTAAACCGCCTGGCAAACATGGCAAATTTAAAACAGATTCAACTGATTCGTACGAAAATCACCGATGCCAATGTGAATCGATTAAGAGCAGCATTGCCCGATGCGAAAATCACTGTGGAGTAATAATGCATCCCGGTATTGCAGACTTTGGATTAGTTGGCCCAATGTAACGTCGAACGGCTTACCGTATTCGATAAGCCGTTCGCATGTCAGACCACAAATTTGTTTAACCGAAGAGTTCCCACACGGGTTGCCCCAGATCGGTGATCGGCACGGGGCGATCGCCGGAGTAGAGTTCTTCGCTGGGGTCGATGCCCAGTGCAGCATAAATCGTCGCGTGCAGATCGGGCACAGAGACCGGACGGGAGACAACCGCTTCCCCCAGTTCGTTAGTGACGCCGATCGTTTTTCCGTTCTGCAGACCGCCGCCCGCCAGTACAACACTGAAGGCTTTGGACTGATGACCGCGGCCTCCGCCGGAATCGAATTTGGCGGGACGACCGAATTCGGACGCGACAACGATCAACGTTTTGTCGAGCAACTTATTTTTTTCGAGGTCGAGCACCAGCGCGGACAATGCGGAGTCGAGTTCTTTAATCAACAGATGCTGATTGAGCTGGCCGTCGTTATGGGTATCCCAGCCGGTACCGTTCACGAAATTCAAGTTATGTGAAACTTCAATAAAACGCACGCCCGACTGAATCAGCCGCCGTGATAACAGGCAGCGTTGCCCGAACTCGCCACCGTAGGCATTTCGCAGGTCGCTTTTTTCATTATCAAGCTGAAAGACTTTCATGAACTCCGGTCCTGATAACCGCAGCGCTTCGGCGACCGATTGATCGTAGTCCTGAATTGTCTGCCCGCCAACGCTGTGCTGACGGTATTCGGCTCTCATCTTCGTCAGCAGACGTTCGCGGCGGTCCTGCCGACTTTGATTGACGCGGGAGGATCGCGTGAACCCACTGGGGCCGGCACTTGTATCGGTCAGATAAACATAACCCGATTTGCTGCCCAGAAAACCGGGGCCGCGGGTGACGTTGGGATAACCGATCAACACATACGCGGGTGCAAATTCGCTGACGGCCCCTCTTTTATGAGCGACAACCGAACCCACGGAGGGATAAGTAATCGTACCCGTCGTCGGTCGTCCGGTATGCATGCGGTTTGTGGCGGCGGCATGTTCGTCGATCACTTCGTGATGCACGCTGCGGACAATATTGAATCGATCCAGAATCGGCGCG
>NZ_CALFPF010000276.1 GCF_937919775.1 uncultured Gimesia sp. | reverse complement strand
TGATTGAACAGTTTGGCGTTGTTGAAGAAGGACTGACACGGGATCTTCAATTCGTGTTACTCAGGCGACAGCAATTGCTTCAGACTGCAGCGCAGCAAGGCTTGCCTGCCGGTTCGATGAAAGAACTGCTTTCCGGAATGGGCGTGGCAGAATCGGAGCCTGTTTTTCAGCGAATCTTTGCTGCGCAACAGCGATCGCAGAAATTACGACATGAAAGCTGGGTACAGTGGATTGTTTCACAACGGTCCTATCAGCATTATTCGCAGATTCTGGAACTGATTGCGCATGCCGGGAAAAAAGTTCCTACCTACTCACGCGGTCAAAATGAAAGCAATACAGGGGGGGCGATTTTTGACGCATCGGCTTAATTCATTTTCTCAGGAAAATGAAATTCCATACGATGCGGTAAAATCGCGTCATTTATTACGGGATTGTTCATATGGGACTTAATGCAACGCTATCAATGGCTAAGCAGTCGCTGGAGATCTTCGGGACCGGCATCCAGGTTGCTGGCCAGAATATTTCCAATGCGGGTACTCCCGGTTATATCCGTGAAGAATTGGTACTCAACGCGGCGGATCCGTTTCGCCAGGGAGCACTCGTTCTGGGAACGGGTGTGGAGATTTCCGGTATCCAGCAGCAGATCGATCTGTTTCTGGAAACGCGCATTCATACCGCGAATACCGATTTTTCTTCCATCGACGAACGAAATTCGATTTACAAACAACTGGAGAGTGAATTAAGAGAATTATCGGACGGAGACCTCTCGACAGGGTTAAACGAATTTTTAGCCACGATCAATAATGTCGTGAATCAGCCCGGTTCGATTCCGGATCGTGAATTTGTCGTCAACGAAGCCGAGAAATTTGCAGCCGAAATCCTGTCGTTGCGAACGAGAGTCGATGGCCTGAGAGAAGTGCAATCGATCAATGTCGAAAATCTGGTCAAAGAAGCCAATGAACTGATCGATCAGATTACGAATCTGAATCCCAAGATTTCCAAACTCGAAGCTTCCGGTCTGCTGCAAAGTGATGCCGGCGCCCTCAGAACTCAGCGTTACACGGCGCTGAACCGACTCTCCGAACTGATTCCCATTCGCTATCGGGAACGTACAGATGGTGCGATTGATGTTTTTACCGGTTCCGATTATCTGATTCTGGCAGGAACGTCGCAAAAACTGACCTTGCAAACCGGTACGGATCGAGGCGTGGTTGTGCACGAAGTGTTACTCAGCCGGACCAACAGCAATATCTCGCGTACGGGAGGCGAACTCAAGGGGATTATCGAAGGTCGAGATGATATTCTGGGTGGTTTTGTGGATCAACTCGATACGTACGCTTCCAATCTGATTTTTGAATTCAACAAGATTCATGCCTCGGGCGAGGGCACGGCTGGTTTTGAACAATTGACCTCCGCGTCCCGTGCGCTGGATACGTCTGCTACTTTAAACTCCACCCAGTCAGGGTTGCCTTTTCAACCAACGCATGGCAGTTTCCAGATCAAGGTCACCAACAAAACGACCGGGCAGACAAATACGTCTACCATTAATATTGACCTGGACGGTATCGGCGCAGATACGACTTTAATCAGTTTGTCCTCGGCTATCGGCGGCGTCGCGAATTTGAGTTCGTCTGTCTCAACGGATGGATATCTTTCGATCAGTGCCGCCGCTGATTACACATTTCAGTTTTCCAACGACACCAGTGGGGCACTGGCGGCAGTTGGCATCAACACGTTATTTACAGGCTCCGACTCAACTGACATTGGAATCAATTCTGTCGTGAAACAGAATCAGCAATTTCTGGCGACCGGTCAGGGGGGAGGCCCTTCTGATGGATCAAACGCCGTATTGCTGGCCGCGTTTGCCGAGAATCCCATTGATTCACTGGGCAATATCAGTCTGGATAGTTTTTACGAAAAAGTGGTTTCGAGCGTCTCACAGGCTTCGGCCTCGGAGGCAGCACTTGCCGAAGGGGCACAGGCCTTCCGGGACTCTCTCATGGGGCAGCGTGAGCAGTTTTCCGGAGTCAGCATCGACGAAGAAACGATTAATGTTTTAACGTTTCAGAGAGCGTTTCAGTCCGCTGCGCGTCTGGTCAGCACGATTGATGAATTATTTACGATCTTACTTAATATTTGAAAGCGGCATTGTTGTGATCAGAACGACTGTCAATTTCTGTTCCATTTCCTTTTGGGTGTGATGTATCATGACTATCGGTCCTATTTTACCAGGCCGTCTCCCTTCCACGATGCTTTCCGAGCGGTTGAAGGTCTCCTTGAGTGATAATGCGCGCCAATTAATCAATCTGCAGCAGCAGGTCGCAACGGGACAGAAATTTTCCATCGCCAGCGAGTCTCCCGGGGCGGCGCTGCGTACGATTATTCTGCAGTCGACCTTCGAACGCCAGCAACAGTACCAGGCGAATATCGGGACCAACCTCAGTCTGTTGACTGCGAGTGAGTCGGCTCTGGCGAGTGTGGGAGATGCGTTGAATCAGGCGAAATCTCTTTCGCTGACGGGCATCGGCTCCACGGTAACCAATGCTGAGCGAGCTGCACTGGCCGATCAGGTTGCCTCTTTGAGAACGCAGGTTGTGAATGCCGGCAATACGACTTTTCGAGGTCAGTATCTTTTTTCCGGGAGTCAGACCAATGCGGCGCCGTTTGAGGAACGAGCGAATGGACAGGTCGCTTATCATGGTGATACCCACCAGATCCAGTCCTACATCGATGCGCAGAGTTTGCTGTCGAATAATTTTGACGGGATCTCGGCATTTGCCGCCAGCACACCCGAAGTAGGAGGAAACATTAATCCTGCGCTGACTCTGCAGACGCGCATTTCAGATTTGAACAGTGGCCGCGGTCTAAAGCTGGGTTCAATCACAGTCACCCTGGATAATGGAACTCCCCAGACGCAAACAGTGAATCTCTCTGGTGTGGAAACAATTCAGGATCTCAAAACGGTTCTGGAAAACGCGTTTTCGGGTGGCCCTTTGACATTGACCGTTGATGTCGACCCCACAAGTCAAAATGGCCTGCGAATCACGCCCTCCGCCGGGACAATTGCGGTTTCAAATGTGGCCGGCTCAACGTCTGCCTCCAGTCTGGGGATCGCCAGTGCCGCTGTGGCGGAAATCAACGGGTTGGACCTTGATCCGGGCATCACTTTGCAAACCACACTGGCTTCCCTGAATGGCGGGGCGGGCATCGATTCGACAACCGGCACCGGCCTGGTGATCAATAACGGCGGGAAAACCGAGACCATCGATCTCTCTTCGGCCACTACCATCGAAGACGTGTTTAACCTGATCCGCACGTATGATCCCGATTTAAATCTGGGGATTAACAAGGACAAGAATGGTCTGGCGATTTCCAGCCGCATCAGTGGCACTGATTTCTCGATTGGTGAGAATAACGGAGGCAGCAACGCCGCTGGTCTGGGAATTGCCACCTTTTCAGGAAGTACGCCGCTTTCCGAATTGAATTACGGACGCGGCGTGGATGTGGATTCCTCGAATCGGCTACAGGTGATTCGCCGCGACGGGACGACCATTAATCTTGATCTGAGCGGTTCGGTTACAGTGCAGGATGTGATTAACAGGATTAATGATTTCGAAACGTTTGACGGAACCACGCCTCTGGCAGACTTGAATCTGGGGCAGGGAGTTCCCGTTGGTGCAACCACCCTGGATATTACCCGCAGAGACGCTTCCGTTGTGAACGTCAATTTAGCCGGCGATGCCACCGTGCAGGATATACTCGATTCGATCAACGCCGTTGATCCGGGAAATCTGGTTGCCAGTATCGATCCGTCAACCAATGCGATTCAGATTACCGATAATTCGGGGGCAGGGCCTTTGAGCATTGCCAGCAATGTGGTCTCTGATGCGCTGGGGCTGGCGGTCACCGAGTCGGGAACAAATAACGCGGTTCCTCTGCAGGGCACTTTTATTCCGATCAAGTTGCAGGCGACACTGAATTCGACCGGGAACGGCCTTACGATTTATGATGCTTCAGGAACGGGGCCTTTGGAAATCCCGGCGATCGAAATTGCCTACGCGCTGGGGATTAGCGGGAAAGAAACCGGCACAGACCCTCTCGTCGGATTGGTGGGGAAAGAACCCAATCCACTGGAATCAACGGGAGTGCTGGGGCTGCTCTCACGGCTGGAAACCGGTTTACGAAACGGTGACGATCAGGAAATTCAGCGGATTGGCGTGCTGCTCGATGCGGAGCTGGGTCGGATGAATCGCGTTCGTGGCGAGATCGGAGGCCGCCTGAAGGTGCTCGAAGAGGCAGATAACCGTCTCAAGGATCAGGAAGTCAAAATAAAAGAGGCCATCTCCATCGAATTTGACACCGATATGACTGAGGTCATTGTCGAAATCACACAGCGCCAGACGGCCTTCCAGGCAAATCTGCAAATCACCTCTTCGGCACTGCAATTGACGCTGCTGAACTACCTTTAATAGGGATTCGCGTCGTTCAGAATCATGAGAGAGACAGATTAAAAGTCGCTTTTCTCTGCTTTTTTGTGTCCCAGCTCAGATTTTCCGCCTCACAGAAGTTGAAGATGTGGCGTGAAAAGGTTACTGTTATCCGCTCCCTTGCGGTTGGTATGCGCTCGCTTTGCCGGCGTTTTTCTGATTGAACAGGTTGAGATTTGCTACAATTTGACATGCCTTTTTGAAGTGCATATTGACATAAGTGTTGAATATTATATCGTTTACGTTTGAGGAATAACCGGTGTCTACGACAAAAACTTACATGGCAAAAGCAACAACCGTCGATCATCAATGGTTCGTCGTTGATGCAGATAATCTGATTGTGGGTCGCCTGGCCACAAAAATCGCGACTGTTTTGATGGGTAAACATAAACCAACCTATACTCCCCACGTTGATACCGGGGATTATGTGATTGTCGTAAACTGTGACAAGGTAAAGTTTTCCGGTAAAGAACTTGCTCACGACTCACACCCCTACTTCTCGAAGAAAATGCTGCAGAAAAGCTATGCGAAATATAGTGGCTTTCCCAGTGGTCTGAAGGTTGTTACCGCAGAAAAGAAACTGGAACGTGGCCAATCGACACAGGTCCTTTCTGAAGCGGTACGGCGGATGCTTCCCAAGA
The DNA here is from genome assembly GCF_937919775.1 of uncultured Gimesia sp. Taxonomy (GTDB): domain Bacteria; phylum Planctomycetota; class Planctomycetia; order Planctomycetales; family Planctomycetaceae; genus Gimesia. Next base: position 615 of record NZ_CALFPF010000276.1, on the reverse strand, counting down.
ACAAACTGGGACGTCAAATGTTGAAGAAACTCAAGCTGTTCGGGGGGCCGACTCACGAACATCAATCGCAACAGCCACAGAATATGCCTGCCCACCTGCTACCTTAAGCCGGGCATTTGAAAATACAAACTTCCATTTTTCCCTTTTTCAGAATAATAAAAGTAGTTGACCGTCATGGAAAATGAGACTCCGGAAGCAGAAATCACAGCAGAAACACCAGAGCAGGAAACACCTGAGCAGACAGAAGTTGCTTCAGGGATTCCTGAATTGACTTTAGGGTCGAATCTGGCAACTGAGGGTGAAGAAGAAGATATCATCAAACCAGAACCTGTCATTCGTGGTAAGCTGGACAAACACGGCGTGGCGATGGGAACAGGGCGTCGAAAGACTGCAGTGGCTCGAGTTCGCATCAGACCAGGTTCAGGTAAGCTGACCATCAACGGGCTTGCACTTGAGGAATACCTCAAAGTGGAACGCGACCGTCAAATGGTAGAGGCTCCCCTGAAAGCAACCGAGACATTTGGCAAAGTGGATGTCTGGGTTCGGGTCAACGGCGGTGGAACGACCGGGCAGACAGGTGCGATTGTTTTGGGTATCGCGCGTGCTCTGGAAGCA
>NZ_CALFPF010000275.1 GCF_937919775.1 uncultured Gimesia sp. | reverse complement strand
CGGCTGTGATTCAGTTCAGCCGTTGATAGACCGTGTATTTGCTGAAACGGTTACGCTATTTAGCACACCAGAGCTTGATACTTCAAAATATCCACTATAAACCGACTATTCTGAGCCGACCTGCCATCACGCTTGCAGAATCGATTGTAGTACAATAACTTATTCTTAGTGTTTTACTCCGAGCAGATGAGATCGTGCATCCCGCCCCTTAGATCAAGGACCTCTTCGATGAGAGCCAGTCGCGTCAAACAGAAACTGAGCCAGAATGAACCCGTGTTGATTACGCAACTGCATCTGCTGGATCCGTCTATTTTTGAGCTCACCAGCTTAATGGGCTTTGATGGCATCTGGATGGATATGGAACATCATACCTACAGTCTGGAGACGGCAACACAACTCATGCGGGCGGCGCGCATCGGCGCTTCGGATATTCTGGCACGACCCGCGAATGGGGAATTCATGCAAATTGGCCGTATGCTGGAAGCGGGAGCACAGGGAATTATGTATCCTCGCTGCAGCAGTGCTGCCGAGGCGGCGGAAGTCGTTAAATGGTCCAAGTTCGCCCCCCTGGGGAAACGCGGCTTTGATGGTTCCGGCGCGGATATGCCTTACTGCACGATGCCCATCTCGGATTACATTCAACAGGCAAACGAAAACACATTCATCACAATTCAACTCGAAGAACAATCCGCCGTCGATCAGGCGGAAGCGATTGCCGCGGTTCCCGGTGTCGACGCCCTCATGCTGGGCCCCGCTGATTTCTCGATTCTCGAGGGAGTCGCCGGGCAATTCAACCATCCCAAACTGCAATCGGCCATTCAGACCATTGCGGAAGCGGCGCGCAATCAGGGAAAACACTGGGGCATGCCGACGTTCAACACCGAACACGCGCAGGAATTAATGAACCAGGGCGCACGCATGCTGTATCATATGGCGGATATCATTTTTGTCAAAAATGGCCTGGAACAGATGCAGAAGCAATTCAGCCCACTCGGTTTTACTTTTGATAATCGACTGACAAACTCTGCCGCACATTATCTGCGAGGGGGAAAATCATGAAACACCGTTTTCCCAGTGACCGGGATCTTTTTGATAGCCAGCTAAAACACTTTGTTCCCCCCGACAGTTTCGATGCACATGCCCACCTGTATCGACAAGATGACGCAATTTCCGGTCTGCCTGAATCGGCAGAAAATGGACAGGGTCAATCCGGCTGGAAAGAATACTGCCACAATCTGGAGCTCTGGATGGGCGACCTGCGCCCGTCTGCAGGGCTGTTTTTCGCCATCCCTAAACCAACTCTCAATCGACCGGTCGCCAATCAGTTTATCCTGAGTGAACTTGCAGATCAGCCGGGATCAAGAGCACTCTTGCTGGTCACGCCCAAGGATTCCCCCGACGAAGTCGAAACGCTGATCAAGTCCGGAAACTATGTCGGCTTCAAAGTTTACCATGTGTACGCAGACAGAGCAGATACGCTCCAGGCAGAACCGCACGAATACATTCCGGAATGGGTCTGGGAACTGTCAAATCAATACAGCCTCGCCATCATGCTGCATATGGTTCGGGATCGCGCCATCGCAGATCCGATCAACCAGACTTATATCCGGAATCACTGCCTCCAATACCCGCATGCCAAACTGATCCTCGCGCATGCGGCCAGAGGCTTCTGTGGCAACCACACCGTCGAAGGTATCGCCTCACTCAGAGCCCTGGACAACGTCTTCTTCGACACGTCCGCAATTTGTGAATCCCAGCCTTTTGAAGCGATCCTGCGCGAATTTGGAACCACCCGCCTGATGTTCGGCACTGACTTTTCCGTCAGCGAAATCTATGGCCGCTGTGTGAGTATCGGCGACGGCTTTCTCTGGCTGGGAGAACAGAATGTCAACTGGGATACTGCCACATTCGCAAGTCCCAATCGCGTCGGACTGGAATCCCTGCTGGCACTCAAACAGGCTTGTCATACCCTGCGTTTAATCGATGCCGACGTGGAACGCATTTTCTGCCACAATGCCCGCAAGTTGTTAGACATTCAACCAGAGTCAGCACGGAACCTCACGCAGGAAACCTATCAGCGCGCCAAGCAATTAATTCCCGGCGGCACACAACTCCTCAGTAAACGTCCGGAGATGTTCGCGCCTGATTGCTGGCCCGCTTACTACCGCGAAGCGAACGGTTGCGAAGTCATCGATCTGGATGGAAAGAAATATCACGATCTGGCAACCTCAGGCATTGGCTCCTGCCTCCTGGGTTATCGCGACCCCGATGTCACCGACGCCGTCGTCAGACGCGTACAGCTCGGTTCCATGAGCTCCCTGAATTCCCCCGAGGAAGTCGAACTCGCCGAACTGCTAACGTCGCTTCATCCCTGGTCAGATCAGGCGCGGTTCTGCAGGACGGGCGGAGAATCCATGGCTATCGCGGTGCGTATCGCTCGGGCACGCACCGGCCGCGATGAAATCGCCTTGTGCGGTTATCACGGCTGGAGTGACTGGTATCTCGCGACTAACCTGCCCCGCAAATCGGCGGAAACGGGAACCACGCTCGACAAACATCTGCTGCCGGGGTTAAGTCCCGCTGGAGTTCCCCAGGGTCTTTCGGAAACCACGCACCCTTTCACGTTTAATGATACCGAGGGCTTGAAAAAAATCATCAAAGAACGCGGCCCTCATCTGGCTGCGATTGTGATGGAACCGACGCGTTACATTGACCCCGATCCCGGATTTCTGGAAGCCGTCCGTGAACTCTGCGACGAATGCGGGGCCGTGTTTGTGATCGATGAAATCACCACCGGCTGGCGACTCGCGTTAGGCGGCGCGCATCTGCATTATGGCATTGAACCGGATATCGCGGTTTTCGCCAAAGCGTTAGGCAACGGTCATCCCGTCGCAGCCATTATCGGCAAACGCTCGGTCATGGATGCGGCTGAAACCTCGTTTATTTCCAGCACCTACTGGACCGAAGGGGTCGGTCCCACAGCGGCGCTAGCCACAATCAGAAAGATGCAAAAAGTCAATGTTCGCCAGCACATCCAACGGATCGGGGAATTATTCCGCGCCGGTTGGCTGGAACTGGGAAAACAACATGACCTGCCCGTCAAAGCAGTCGGACACGCCGTTTTGTTACACCATCAGTTCGATCATCCGCAGGCGGCAGAACTCGGCACGCTGTTTACGATTCGCATGCTGGAACACGGTTTTCTGACGGGGAGCGGCTTTTATCCCACGCTCGCACATCAGGAAAGACATATTCAAAACTACTTCGCTGCCGCCGATACCGTCTTTGCGGAACTGGCGGAAGCGCTGCGTAAAGGCGATCTTGCCTCCCGTTTGAAAACCCCCGTGCGCCATTCCGGATTTGCCCGGCTGACCCCCAGTCAAAAATCATAACCAGGAATCGAAACTCAAGCTGTGCTCGAGGCGTACGCATTAGCTGTAGGAGCTTCCGGTATTCACCACCGGCTGCGTATGCCGGTCGCTGCACAGCACCACCAGCAGATTCGAAACCAAGGACGCCCGATAATTGTTATCCAGTTCGACCACTTTCCGTTCCGCCAGATGGTCCAGCGCCATTTCAACCATGCCCACCGCACCCTCGACAATTTTCGTTCTGGCAGCCACCACCGCCTGCGCCTGTTGTCGCTGCAGCATCGCGGCGGCAATCTCCGGTGAGTAAGCCAGATGACTGATGCGGGCTTCAATCACTTCCACGCCCGCTTTATCCAGGCGTTCCTGAATATCAACCCGCAACTGGTCACAGACTTCCGTGGTATTGCCGCGCAATGAAACTTCATGGTCTTCGCTGTCATAAGGGTGACGACTGGCAAGATTTCGTAACGCGGCTTCACTTTGCACGGATACAAAATCTTCGTAATCGTCCACCTCAAACATCGCCTCTGCCGTATTGACCACGCGCCAGACAACCACCGTCGAAATATCAATCGGATTCCCATCTCGGTCATTCACTTTCGATGGTTTTCCCGTCGAACGACTTTTCGCGTGAGTAACATTTCCCGCAGCATCCTTCTGTTCGGGACTCGAAACAGATCCGGTTTCGAAATTGCGAATCCTCAAAGAGATTTTGTGCTTAGTAAAAAAAGGATTCACCCAGAAAAAACCGGACTGCATCACCGAGCCCTTATACTCACCAAACAACAACAGAACACGCGCCTGATTCGGGGCAATCGCCATACAGCCAAACAGGCCAATCAAGCAGGAGGGCCCTATAATGAATGCCAGAAACATCAACGGGCCACTGCTAAAAACAGCCCCGGCAATAAATAACAATACCGCGGACAGTACTCCGCCCAGACAAACTGCTAACGGAAACCAGCCCGACATGGGATGATAAATTCTTTCCTCTGTCATTTTCCTGCTCCCTGAATTCAGTCTTGATTCGATGTTTACGCTGTTAGAAACGAAGAAGAAATCGCCTTAGATCAAAAGAATCTGTGATTTCATACTATTTTGGATCTTTTCCCCTGCTGCTTTAGAGAACTTTCTGCCTGACTGTTATCCGGAAACTCAATTTTGGCCGCCGTCAATCGTCAAAACAAGGGCACATTCTCGACTTGACCTCGCGGAATCTCTGCTTAAACTCCTGAATATGCGTCGCGCGCGAGGGAGTTAACAACAGATGAATCGATGTGTCACTGCTGATTTCAGCACCTTTTTAAAAAACGCTGAATGCAAAGGGAGTTTTCACCGATCTGTGAATCTCTACCCCAGCCCCCTGCCTGATGTTCACGGTTCCTGACTCGCTTTCAACTCTATTTTGACAGATTTCCATCAGATTTCGTCTTTTTTTGTCCCTGATCGCGACATTCACGCGCATAACGGTTTTTCGCCGTTTAAGTTGATTACTGCCCCTGCCTCATCTCTCCATAGACAGGTGATGCAGCAAGACAAACCCGGCCTATTCTAGCAGTTAGCGAGACCGGGAGAGAGGTGAGAATCGGCAGTCATGAAAAGGGAGAACATGACCGCGTCGTAGATTACCTGGGGTTTTTCAGTTGATCCAGCGAAACAAAGTTCGGAGTTTTCGCAGCCCCGGCGTCACAGCCCGTGCACGATCCCCCCGCACATCCCGGGCGCTGTTTGCAAAAACGCACGATGCGGCGGATCAGAAAATAGACCGCTGCCGCAACAAAAAAAAGCGTTGCAACGAATTGCCAGTCAATTTGATTCATAACGCGACCTCATGCGGAAAAGAACGCTCTATTGATCTTCTTCACTACTCTTACGAAATTCGACACGCTTTCGCTAAATCGCATCCCAATTAACCATAACATTTCTCGTTCTATGATACTCGTGTCAATCGGCCTTGGAGACGCGACAGGAAACCGGGACACAGGCTAAATAAATAACATACCCACCTGATACGAAATAAATGCACCGACATACGCCAGCGTCGTCATATAGGTAAATGAAACCACCGGCCAGAACCAGCTGTTGGTTTCACGCCGAATGACCATTAACGTTGCTGCACACTGGGCACATAACGCAAAAAATACCATAATCGAAATCGCCACGGGGATATTAAATACCTTACTCCCATCGGGCCAGGTCGCAGCACGGACCGAACCGATTAAACCTTCGTCGTCCTCGCTGATATCCCCGCCCAGACTGTAAATGGTTCCCAGCGTCGAAATGATGACTTCCCGGGCCGGAAACGAGGCAATCACACCCACGCCGATTTTCCAGTCCCAACCCAGCGGTTTCACGACCGGAGCAATCCAGTGTCCGGCTTTTCCCAGAAAACTGTTTTCGACCAATTGACTGCTCAAGAGATTCTGTTTCTCATTTAACTCTGACTGTTCCTGAGTCAGAACGTCTTTTTGAGTCTGCAGTTCTTTGAGCGCCGCGGCTGTGTCTTCTTCCGCAGCAGCAATCTGCCCCTCAAGTGTTTCCAGAGAGACATCAACCGTTTCAATCCGGTTCTGGACTTGAAACTGTTCGCTGTGATCTCCCGGAAAATAGCCGGCGGCCCAGATCAGAATCGAGGTCATAAAGATCAACGTGCCCGCTTTGACCACGAACGACTTGGCACGATTATAAACGCGAAAGATCACATTCCGCGGCGAAGGCCATTTATAACCCGGCAGTTCCATCACAAACGGTGCCACATCCCCTTTGAAGCAGACACGCTTCAGAAACCAGGCCACAGGAATGGCAATTAACGCCCCAATCGACGACATGGCAAACAAGACCATCCCCTGCAAGGTCACGACGGGGCTATTGGCAATCGAAAGATAAGCAATGTTTGGAATGAAAGCGGCAATGAACAGCGTATAAACGGGCCAGCGGGCCGAACAACTCATGAGCGGCGCCACCAGAATGGTCGTCAGTCGTTCGTGCCGGTTTTCAATCACGCGCGTCGCCATAATACCGGGCACCGCACAGGCAAACGACGACATCAGCGGGATGAACGATTTACCGCTTAGCCCTAAACTGCGCATCAAACGATCCATAATAAACGCGGCCCGGGCCATATAACCGCTGTCTTCCAGGACGGCGATGAAGAAATACAAAATCACAATCTGAGGCAGGAAGATCAGTACGCCTCCCACCCCCGCGCTCACACCATCCACCAGCAGACTGCGCAATGGACCGGGGGGAATCACCGATTCCACAGCCGCATCCACCAGACCCTGCCCGGCTTCAATCAGATCCATCGCGGGACCGGCCCAGGTAAAGACCGACTGAAACACGAAAAACATCAGCAGAAAAAAGAACAGAAAACCAAAGATGCGGTGAGTCAACCAGCGATCAATCTTATCGGAAGCCGTCACCCGATGGTCGGGCGGATGCTGTACTACGTCCTGTAAGAGTTCTCGCGACCAGCCGTAACGCAAGCGGGCTTCCATCGCGGGAACGGCAAAACCGGCTGCCTTCAACCGTGAGCGCGCCTCATGTAAATGATCCATCAAGCCATTTTTTGCATGATGCTCGAAGTAGGATTCGACATAACCGCCTACATCGAGCAGTAACCGGTCGACCAGAAAATCCGGGGCGGCCTGCTCCTGCGGAGTCTGCAGTTTCTCTCTGAGTAAATTTCGTTCTGAATAAAAGGCATTCGGGAACAGTGCCAGCGGCGGGTGCGCTGCTCCTGCCTCAATCTTCAGAATGGCTGCTTTGAGTTCTTTGAGCCCTTTACCATGATGTGCTTCCGTGCAAATCACAGGAATATTCAGCTTTTGAGATAAAGCCTGTGCGTCAATGATTACCCCCCGCGACCGGGCCAGATCACACATGTTGAGGACCAGTACCACGGGAATCGACAGGTCGAGAATCTGGCTGAACAGATACAGATTTCGTTCCAGATTTGAAGCATCCGCAATACAGATAATCGCATCGGGACGGGGAACACTTTTTTGTCTCCCCAGCAAAACATCAACCGCCAGCATTTCGTCGATCGAACGGGGTGCCAGACTGTAGGTTCCCGGCAAATCGACCAGATCTATTTGGCGGCCTTCCCAGGTCACACTGCCAACTTTCTTTTCCACCGTTACGCCGGGAAAGTTCCCGATGTGGGCATGCCCGCCGGAAAGCTGATTAAACAGCGTACTCTTCCCGGTATTCGGATTGCCGATAATGGCAATCGTCATTTTTTTTTGTTGCACTGTGTTTTGCAGCACGGCAGGAGTGTTGATCATGGAATTGGGAGATCTGAAAGCGGGGCTCTCATACGGGAGGAAAATAGAACGACCTGTTATTTCAGGAAGGCACGTTCGTTATACAATTTCGACTTCGACACACTTTGCTTCATTCAGTCGCAGAGATAAACGGTAACCGCGCACTGCGAACTCCAGCGGATCGCCTAAAGGAGCTTTCCCCAACAGCTGAATTTGTTCGCCGTCAATGAGCCCCATTTCCATTAAGCGAATAGATATCGCATCTTCACCATTGATCTGTGTAATCCGCGCCACCTGGCCTTTTACAATCTGGTTTAATGTCATCACTTAAGCACTCTTGGCACCAATAATTTTTGCAGCGTGTGTTTTGTTAATTCTGCAGCATCAAATCAGCTTAGTGCTTAATAATATAAGGAAATTGAGACTCAGTTTCAACTCCCTGCTTTAGCAATTCTGACTTAACTGCATGGGATCTCGCTCATTGCCTCTATGGTTAAAGTTGTTTTCTCGCCGCAACTGCTGAGTGGTAACCTGGAATACAGCCGTTAATAAAGACGAAAAGTACCTAATCCCTATAATAACATGTTGTTAAGTCTAACAGGATTCATATTTTGCAATGATTAAAGTCTCATCCCCACGGGTTGCTTTTTCCATTCGAAGTCGCATTCGGAATGACTCACCAAAAGCCGGTCGGACATTTTGTTCATGAGTATACACAATTGACCTGAATATACACAAAGCCTTGCCTCGCCTTGATTTTGATCAATCTAAATATTGATTTTCTCTTCATATTTTTTTATAATTGGATGTGGTGTTTCCACCTACTTCGTAAAGGTTCCGTGTCGATAAATTTCTCATTAATGTCCGTTTAATTTATCACACAGCAATTCAGCACAATTTCATCTGTGATCCGACTAATAACTATTTAAGACTGAATACCAGCGATTGGCCTGTTGGTTTCAGCATTTTTCGTTTCGTGTTTTTTTCAACATATTTTTGTTGGTCTCATTTCTTATTTCAGGAGTTCAAGTAATGGAAAAATTGTTGCTCAAAAAGAAGCGTGGTTTCACGCTGATCGAACTGCTGGTGGTGATTGCGATCATCGCGATCTTAATTGCCTTACTGTTGCCTGCCGTTCAACAGGCCCGTGAAGCAGCCCGCCGTTCACAGTGCAAAAACAATCTCAAGCAGATTGGTCTGGCACTGCATAACTATCACGATAACTTCAGAGCGTTTCCGCCTGGAGATGTCAGAAGAACTTATGGCACCGGTGTTCAATCCTGGACGACCAGCCAGCTCGGTTGGATTCCCCGCATTCTGCCCTTCCTGGATCAGGCTGTGATTTACAATCAGATCAACTGGGAAATGGAACATGGAGTCAGTGCGGCCCCTAATAGTAACATTCGAAAAGAAAAACTGACCGTCATGCGTTGCCCCAGCGATTCATCGCGTCAACCTAATGGAAGTTATGGGCCCACAAACTATATGGCCTGTAGAGGTAAATCGACAGATGCCGGAAATAATTCTCCTGGTTCTGTTTTCAGTATGAACAGCCTTGTCAGAATACGTGACATTGAAGATGGGACAACCAACACTATGATGGTCTCGGAAACCTTTGCCAGTGCCAAATTGTGTAGCGAATTACCAGTCAGCAATACTTGTGCAACCACTTGCGCCACAGAGTATAAAAATAGCGTAACGGATGAGCAACAAGGTTATTCCTGGATGTATGCTTCATTAAATCAATCACATTATTATTGTACGTTTTACACCCCCAATCCCCCAATACCTGACTGCGGTGCAGGTTCCAGTTCTACTACGGCACTCGTGTCAGCCCGCAGCAAGCACGTCGGGGGAGTCCACACTCTGCTGGGTGACGGGTCCATCCGATTTGCTTCCAATAATATTGACCTCAATATCTGGCAAAACCTGGGTAATCCTAATGATGGAAATGTCCTGGGTGAATGGTAGGACTCATGCATGATTCCTAAATGCTGAAAAAACACCTCGCCACTTGTTGCTCGATTCACAGTGGCGAGGCTTTTTAACTCAACTACGTTTCGTCAGTCATTTCGCACTTCGGTTTCCTAAATACTCAATTAGTTTACCCGCAGCCGTTTCATACCAATTTGGAATAATACATACCATGACCAGATTTTTACGTTCAATACTGCTTGCCACCTGCATGACTCCTTTTCAATTCGGCTGTGGGGATGAAGCTCCCATGACTCCTGACTCAGATGATGATCCAGTACAACAGCTAGATCCTGCAGTGGAAGCGGAAGCGCAAAAAAAAGCACTTAAATCGCAGTAATCGACAAGTACTCCGGGCAGAATTTTTAGCGGGAATTCAACGGTGGAAGCTTCAGTCGCTCGCGGCAGGTATCTAATATCTCACGGGTGGCGCTGGCTCCCACGCGGCTGACGCCGATCGCGCGGACTTCCAACAGTTGATCGAGCGTGCGAACGCCGCCCGCTGCTTTGACCTGCACATTTTCGGGACTCTGCGCCCTCATCAGCTTGAGGTCACACAGCGTCGCACCGCCAGTGCCGTATCCCGTTGATGTTTTTACCCAGTCAACGCCCAGCCCTCCGCAGATCCGGCAGAGTTCGATTTTATGCTCAGCCTCCAGGTAGCAGTTTTCGAAGATCACTTTGATCTTCTGTCCCGCCTGATGGGCGATGTTCGTGATCGCTTCGATCTCGTCAGCCACATACTGCCATTCCCCGCTTAACACCTGGGAAAGATTGACCACCATATCGAGTTCTTCGCAGCCCTCAGCAATCGCCCGTTCTGCTTCGGCCTGTTTCACATACGTCGTATGCCCGCCATGCGGGAAACCGATAGTCGTACTCGCTTTGACGGTCGAACCTTCCAGGAGTTCCGCACAGCGCTTGAGATAAAAGGGCATGATACATACGCTGGCCACATCATAGGCCAGCGCCAGTTGGCAGCCCGCTTCTAATTCTGCTGTGGTCAACGTCGGCTTCAATAACGAATGATCGATCATCTTCGCAATGTCGTGATAGCCGAATTCCATAAGACTTACTTTCTTTCGGGAATAAAATTCCGCAGATAGGTATGACATTGTCGCAAGGCGGCCAGACAGGATTCGGTCGAATCTTCGTAGGCACGATCCTCCACTTCCACACACACCGGCCCTTGATAGCCGATGTCATTCAGTTGCGAGAAAAAACTGCCCCAGTTCACCTGCCCCAGACCGGGCAACTTGGGACTGTGATACTCGAGCGGATGCGCCAGAATTCCGACCTGATCCAGCCGATGCTGATCAATGCGGACATCCTTGGCGTGAACATGAAAAATTCGATGGGCAAAATCGCGAATCGGTGCCAGATAATCCATGTGCATCCACACCAGATGAGAAGGATCATAATTCAATCCAAAATACTCGCTGGGAATGTCCTCATACATGCGTTTCCAGATCGCCGGACTGCAGGCCAGATTCTTACCGCCGGGCCATTCATCCTGCGTGAAAGACATCGGACAGTTCTCGATACCAATCCGCACTTGCTGCTGTTCCGCAAATTTGATAATCGCCGGCCAGGTCTGTAAAAAACGGGGCCAGTTTTCATCGACTGATTTTTTCCAGTCGCGGCCGATAAATGTATTCATGCGATTCACGCCCAGCATGCCGGCGGCCACGATGACCTTCTGAATGTGGTCGACATACTTCTGCGCTTCTTCCGGATCGGGCGTGAGCGGGTTGGGGTAATAACCCAGAGCACTGATCGAAATGCCGAATTCGTCGGCCAGTTGCTGAATGACCTTCACATCCGATTCAGTAAACTCTTCTGCAGAGATATGAGTCACACCGGCATAACGGCGGGCATCTTTCCCTTCCGGCCAGCACATGACTTCCACACAATCGTAACCGATTTCCGCCGCCGCCTGAAATACCTGTCGCAGTTCGTAATCAGGCAAAATCGCCGTAACAAAGCCCAGTTGCATCGCATCGCTCCCTGACAGAATCAAACAATCATGCTCCGTAGAGCAACGCATTTCTGAAACTGCCTATGATAATCGAGAACGCGGAAGAGATCTACAACAGCCTTTGGAATCGATCTCAAAGAGTCAGAATGAACCGGAGTATCTCAACGGCGAAAACCCAGCCAAAGCGTTCCGGGTCGGGGAGAGAGGTGAAATGGCAAAAGGCGGGATTACCAGATCTCTTTCAGATTGAAATCATAAGTCTGAATGCGGCGGCCTGGTTCAAATTCTTCCGGGGATTCCGCTAAGATGCGTACCCAGACCTGATGTCCTTCATAGGTCGCTTCAATGGAAACATGCGATCCCAGCTGATCATCAAAATCAACGGGTAACGCCTGCCAGAACAAAGCGCGTACTTCCTGAAAGATTTCCCCGAGTTTGAGGATATCGAAGCAGAACTTGGAAGGCGCCAGAACCCCGTCCCATTCACCGCCGACAATCTCGGTATTCGATGCAAACAGAGTGACTTCCCATTCATCACGGCTGAGGTGGTGAAAGAAATGGCAACCGATCGGCGACAGAACATCGACATCATACATTAATGATGCCACATGGTTTGCCATCGTATTAAGCCAGGTAGGAGGAGCAGGCATCGATAATTGTCAATCTGGAATTTTAATGGTCATCTAAAGAATAGCTTGCCAAAAAAATAAAGGCCCTGAAACATATCCATTCAAGCAAAACATGACTGTCAGATTTTATTTACTTGACACAAAAGATTGCAGAACCTCGCCATTAACGATCAATTCCAAAGTCTGCGTAGTCCTCATGCTGAAAAACGTTCATTCCCGGGATAAATCGCGAATTTTTCCTCTTCGCCGGGTGTACTTTACCCCACTTGAATCATCCAGTTGTGTAAAACTTTACGCAAAATAAATGCCAAAATCATTGGTGAGACAGGATTAACGAAGATCGCGGCGAGAAAGAGGTAAAACGATTCAAAATCCGAGATTCAGAGTCGATAATTCAAATTCACCTGCAGGAGATTTTACAGATTAATAATTATTCTCAGGATGAGTATTCTGAGTGTCAAGAAACTGAAACACCTCTGATCATCAAATTG
>NZ_CALFPF010000274.1 GCF_937919775.1 uncultured Gimesia sp. | reverse complement strand
CCAACGAGGGACGACCGCCGATCAGCGAGCAGGTATTCATCTGACAGACGCTTGAGGAGTGGTTCAAACCGTCCGCCCAGCAGGAGCGTATCACGGCAATGTCGTCGACGCAGGTCGCGATTTCGGGAAGCCAGTCAGAAACCCATGTGCCCGCTTCGCCATGTTGTTTCCATTTCCGTTTTGACACCAGCAGAGGTGATCGAGATTCCCCTGCCGCGGTAAGGATATCTCCGAAACTATCAGGAAGCGATTGGCCCGCCAGCTTGTTTAATAATGGCTTGGGATCAAACAGATCGATGTGGCTGGGACCTCCTTCCATGAAGAGAAAGATAACATTCTTCGCCCGCGGTCGATGATGCGGCTTCCGTCCGGTCTGAGAACGGAACTGGCTGGGAGCATCCGCAGCCTCTGCCTGGGAGAGCAGCCCCGCCAGCGCAAGGCTACCAAAGCCCATTCCGCTCGTTTCCAGAAATTCGCGGCGGTTGTGTGGTACTTGAATGTGTGGCTTTGAGAACATGTAAGTGCCTTAATGGACGTAGAAAAATTCATTTGAGTTCAGCAGGATGTGACAAAGATCGACAAACGCCTCACGGCGAGGATTACCAGCCGAACTCATCCGGTCACTCTGAGTGATGTGGTGCTGCCTGGACGAACTGTCCTGAAACATGCCCGGCACAGGATCGAATTTCCAGTATCCCAGAGTATTCTTCAAAACGGATTCCTGTGTGAAGAGCAGCGACTGCACATCCAGCGCCTGCGATGAGAGCCGGACATCGTCAATCAGACCATCAAAGAAACTTTGGCGATTGCGAACCATCTGACCGAATGCGATGGGTAAATCATTTTCCGAAACCTGGGTAACCTGATGTGTTTTTGTAATCCGACTTAACTGCTCGTCATCGTTCGAAAGGTCTTTCAGATAAAAGTCGATCGTCCCCGCATGCTCATCTGAGACATGAAAACTGACCGCGGCATAATAGGGTGTGTTGAATTCAATATGCTGGTCGGAAAAAATGATCGCGTCCCCGACTTTTCCTTCGCTGTTCCGGCCAAATGAGCGAAACACCAGTGTTTGCGGCTTACGGCGAGAACCGCGTCCCGTGACGCCGAGCAGCCAACCCGGCTCAGAAACGGCGCCACTCCACTTGGAAACGAGCGTACGCACAGCGCCGGACTCATACACGGACTGTATCTGGAAGAAGACTTCAATCGTGCTGTTCTCCGTGTTCAACCCTTTGTCATTCGCGACATAAAAGGGAGATGGCTTATCCGCACGAAAAACAACGGACTGCCCGGTGCGGTAAGGCATCGTCGCGGTTTCCTGCTGCTGCAGGTTCACCGTCGTTTCCTGCTCAGACAGCAGTATCGACTGACGATTGAGAAACTCTTTTGCCACTGACAATTCCGCTTTCGTAACGGGTCTGCCGAACACGATTTCCCATGCGCGGTGCAGAGCCGCGTCTTCCTGCGCTTCGTCCAAATCCCCCGTGGATTCGTCATAGGCTCTTTTCGTCAATTGATCGGCAAACCGCAGCATTTGCTGGCTGTTGAACAACTGCAGCGATTGAACGGGAGAGGTCGTCGTATCGCGTGCAGGCACGCTGGTAAAAAACCGCGGCAAGTCAAACACTTCCAATAACGGATCGCTGCTGTTCCGCATCATGCGTAAATACATGGACCGTCTTGGCACGCTGGCAGCCACTCCGGGACCCCCCGCCTGAAGATTCAGTTGTCCGGTCACTGCGAGTATGGAATCACGAATCTGTTCCGCGTCGAGCCGGCGTGTATCGGCACACCAGTAATATTTATTCTCCGGATCAATGGCGAGCATCGCCTGTTCCTGTGGATGCTGAGTTGACTGGCGATAGGTTGCTGAGGTGACAATCAACCGATGCAGACTCTTAAACCGCCAGTCATCGTCAAGAAACCGGCGCGTCAGCCAGTCGAGCAGCTCAGGATGGGCAGGCGGCCCTCCCAGACGACCGAAATCGCTGCTGTGCGGCGCCAGCCCTTTGCCGAAATGATACTGCCAGATACGATTGACGATCACACGTGTCGACAACGGATTGCTTTCCTGTGTGATCCATCGGGCCAGGGCAGTTCTGCGACCGGTTGTATCCGTACGTTTCGGGCCATAATAATCGGCGGCAGGCTGATCAAAAATTGTCAGGAAACCGGGCTCGCACTCCGTACGCTTCTTGGGAATGGTAGTTTTGGGGGCGACCGGGCCAACATCCCTTACCTGCTGGGCAACCGGTAACGGCGCAGGCTTCAATTTATCGAACGTGGACAGCTTGCGTCTCAGTGCCAGCACCTTTTCCTTATCATCGGGTTTCAGTTTTCTGTCGAGATCCTTGTAATTGTGCTCCACCTGTCGCCATCCAAGCGTTACCAGCTGTTGCTCGCGCGGAGACCGTTCCTCCACTGGTTTTGCAATCATCGCCTGGATGTTGGGAGGGAAAGACATAGTAACGGCTTTCGCGTTCTCCCGATAAGGGGCTTCAATCGCGGTGATTTCCTTACGAATTTCTGCCGTCGCCTGCTCCCAGGCAGCCATTTCGAGACGATGTTTTTCAAGCTGCTGCGGCGTGGCAGCCACCTGATTGGACGGAATCAGGATCTGTTCGAAGAACGCGCGTAACTGGAAATAGTCTTTTTGCAGAATAGGATCGAACTTATGATCATGACAGCGGGCACATTGCATACCCACACCCAGAAACACATCCCCCACCGTGTCGGTTAATTCGTTTAACATGATGTTCCATTGACCGGCAACATCACGGCTGTTCCATTCATATATTCCGTGCGTCAGGAAACCTGTTGCAATGAGTGCGTCGACATTATCAGGAAAGAGTTCGTCTCCCGCCAGTTGTTCTTGAACAAACTGGTTGTAAGGCTTATCTTCATTAAGTGAGCGGATTACGTAATCCCGATAACGCCACGCTTCCGGACGATAACCGTCCGCGCGATAGCCGTCTGAATCTGCAAATCTCACAACATCAAGCCAGTGTCGTGCCCAGCGTTCTCCGTAGCGGGGGCTGTCCAGCAATCGGTCAACGAGCCGCTCATAAGCATCGGGACTCTGATCATTGAGGAATTCCTGCACTTCTTCCGGCGTGGGAGGTAAGCCGTGCAGATCAAAATAGACCCGACGGATTAATGATGCCCGGCTCGCTTCAGGCGCAGGAGTCAATCCCTGCTGTTCTGACTTTGAAAGGAGGAACCGGTCGATTTCATTCCGGCACCAGTCACCGGCAGCAGGTTTCGGCACTGTAACATCCTGCAAGGGTTGAATGGCCCACCAGCGGCGATCCTTGTCTGTGAACCGGGGGCCATGATCTTTACGAACGGGAACCGTATCATCCGCACCTGGCCAGGGGGCACCCAGGGAAACCCATTTTTCGAGCACCTTGATCTGTTCTGCCTTCAGTTTTCCAGCAGGCGGCATTTCATACGATTCATAACGAATCGCCTCGATGAGCAGGCTTTCGTCTGGTTTTCCGGGAATGATCGATTTACCAGACTCTCCGCCCAGCAGGGTGTGGCCGCGCGTGTCGAGCCGCAGGGCCCCTTTCTGTTCCTTCTCACCATGACAGGACCAGCAGTGTTCCGAAAGGAGCGGACGCACTTCCTTTTCAAAGAACTGCATTTCTTCCGGTGACACTCCAGCAGCATTCGCCGATGATAACATCAACAGGAATAGAACCAGTCTGCACACAATGTTTTTAAAAGTGTTGAGCATGAGTTTTGAAATCTAGCGTATTATTTAACAGGTGGGAGACCGATGATAACAACCGGGTCAATATAGTCTTTGTCGTCCTGCGCATCCTGAAGAAAGAGTCCGGTGATCGATGCTCCGGGCGGAATCTGCATGTCATCCAGATCAACTCCGATGGCAAACAGGCGCGAGGGCACTTTATTGACAAGCTGAGACCGCCCAAATTTTGGAAGAGGAGTACCATTGTCTGCAAAAGCCGAACTCAAGTGAGTCAATCGACATCCGGTCATAAATTGTGCGTCTGCAGAATACCCATTAATGTCATATTTTCTGATCGTGACTGGTAGTGCATCCGAGTAATCCGTTTGTGGATACAAATGGAATGCATCTCCTTCAAGTGAATGTGCGATTGACTGCGCATCAAAGATGATCATGTCGGGACCGGGTGAATTAATAATTGGCTGGTCAAAGACAATATTCATGCCAGGCGTACCATCCTTGCCTAACACAAAATCTCCCGCATGCAAGTCCTGCTGACCACCGGGATTGATGAATCCCGAAGCAAATAACAGATTCATCGGACCAAACTGATTGTATTCCTCGGGGGGAGAATCAGCCGGCACGACACCAAAAACAGTCGCAGCAGACTGAAAATGATTCACACTTGGTAAAATGAAATCGCCGCTGTGATAGGTACGGCTCACTCCCCCACGTTGGACAGACAAAGACGAAAGCGCGATCGCCCGCCCCTGATCGTCCAGACTTGATTCGTAGGTAATCAGACGATCCGGGATCGTAGCCACATAAGCATCACCTTGCGAATGATTGGCTCCCTCCACTAAAGCCAGATCTGTGCCAACATAGGCAGAATCACCTTTTAACAGTGTTCGTTTGTGGGAATTGCTCAGAGGAGTGACTTCCGCCTCTCCCTCCACGACAGCGACATTCGATGATCCGTCTTCAGCAACCACCACGGAAAAACGAGTTCCCAAATCGACCACTTCACTGGTTGGCGTTGTCACCTCAAATCCTTCGGCCCCCTCTGGCGCATACACAGAGCACTTGCCGAGGTTAACGATCAGTTCATCGTTTTTAACGACTTGAAACTGTGCCGGAGCACTGAGAATCACTTCGGCGCCTGAAGGAAAAAGAATCTTGATCAAGCCCTCTTGCAGCATGTAATACTCTGAGAAACGTAAGCGACTGCCAATCAACATGGGAGAAATGGAACCACGGAACACTGTATGATGCCCGGCGATAAAGCGTGCTTCGGATAATACTTCTTGCTGTGTATTTCGTGCGGTCGTTGATTCTACCGTTTTTGATGGCTGATTTTCCTCTGCAGTTTCCTTTTCCGCAAATTGCTTTCGTTGTTCAAGGACAGGCAACACAAAGAGGACCGCCGCAACCAGGCAGATCATAGCGCACGCTGTCAGTGCCAATACGCTGAATGGAAGAGAGTATTTTTGTCGTGGGCGAGCAAAGTTGAGTTCGGGAGCACTTTTGCTGACGCCCCCAAGTTCTATCAGTGACGAATCAAGCCACATGTTTTCCAGGTACAGAGCTTGACGCTCTGGCTGATCCAGGAGCAATGACTCCAACGTTTCCACCTCGGCTTTATCAAGCGGACCATCGGCCATTCGACTTAAGAGTCGTTCAAATTCTTCTTCATTTTTCTGATTTGTATCAGACATGTTCCACCTCCGCTACACGCCGTCGCACACAATCCTTAATCTGGCTGCGGATTCTGCTGACCCGGTCATATAACGCGTTAATTTTCATCCCAATTTCTTCTGCGACGGCCGAGCACTTCCGCCGTTCCCAGTAAACCTGCTGTATCACCCACAAATCTTTTTGACGCAGCGATTTCAAACATTTCTCCAGCGACAGCATCTGCGTATTATGGTCGTTTTTATCTGCAGACATACGATCGAAAAGCTGTTCGATAAGCTGCTCTGAGAAACGATGCCGATCACGTGATGTCACACGTAGAAAGTTTTTCACTTCGTAAAACGCGATTCCCATCGCCCACGGCAGGAAATCAGAGTCAGAGTCGTACTGCTCAAACTTGTCCCACAGAATCATGCTGCAACGCTGGTAAACATCTTCAGCGTCAGCGTGGTCTGCCAGCAGTGAGTAAATAAAAGCATACAGTGGACGGCGATGAGCTGTCAGTAATGTTGTAAACAGTCGTTCTTGTTTTTTCTGTTCCATGAATTATTTCAACGATCATTCCAGGCATGGCGACACTCATGTTTCTGTTCTATAAGTAATCGTACACTCGATGAAAATTTCAGGTCGCGTTTTCAAGATAATCTGCATAATATCTGGAATTATCTGTGTTTTGACACGCCCCACCACCCAGATTCAGTTGTGCTATCCTGTTTGGGAATAAACGCTTACGACAAATGACGTTGTTGATCAGGCTGTTTTCAAAGCGACCAGATTAAACGTCTGAATGTGTCGGAACAGAAAGAAAATACCCGTTACATAATCTGCATCTGCGGGGAAGTCAGAACTGAAGCAATCCCTGCATGAGAAGGAAGGTAACATTCCCGTCATCAAGTTCGAGTGATTCAAAACAGGCGACAACAACAATTTTCAAGCTCGGCCGCCAAATTTCAGTTGCCACGCTCAGGCAGCCTGGTCACGGCTTCGAATTGAACTGAGCGAACAGGGGAGTAACCCGCTCACGTTGCGTTTGAATAATCCGTTTCGTGTCTTCATTCAGCAGGTAACCGGCCTTTTCATATTCGCGGCATTGCGCTGCAAGCTGACTGAGGTAATTCTCCAATGTACCGTAACGTTCTTCGACCGACTGTCTTGGATCGCCTGTTTTTTCGCGATCTGCTTTGGTGATCGGAAAGGGAATATACGAACCTGATAAACTGTAGAGCTGGTTCGCGGCAGGGCCGTCCGCACTATGCAAACGCCAACTCGTGTAACTGGCGACCGGAACCGCGACCTCAGGAGCAGAAAGACAGCCAAGGTCATTGCCATCCGGTCCCGAACGTGGAACGAGCACCCTGTAATCGCCGCGCGGGATTGGTGGTTGATGATCCACGATCCGCTGAGATTGCCAGCGCGGGCCGAAATCAAGGAAGGACGGTTGTTGAATCACTCCTGGATACTGGATGCCGGGGATCTGCGGAAACCCGGTTGCGTTTTGAGTCCAGCTGACAAGCGTGCCATCGCTGATCTTCGGATAGACACTTGGCGGTGGCTCGGTCCCGTTCTCCGCCCAGCGATCGAGCGACAGCAGTAACGCGCGCAAAAATGGTTTGTAATCAGCTGGGTTAGGCGCTGTTTGACCATCGCCGATTTTAGTCGTGAAACGGCTCGGACCATGCTGCGTCCCACCGAAGATGTAGAGACGCACATTGTCGGGAATCTCCACGTCGGTATTGCCGAAGGGGTCAGTATGAGAAAGCGAACCGCTGCGATTCCAGTACTCCGATGACGATTGAGTGTGCATCACCAGCGGCGCGGTGCCACTGGCCACCGAGCGATCAAGAATTCCCTCAGTCAATCCAGACAAGGGATCTGTCTGTGTGCCGTAAGTGAAGGGAAAACGATCGGGCGGATAATCATGATGATCATGCTGTCCGGCATGCCGCGTCGGCTGGGCGAAGCGATGGTTGAACGAACCCATGCCGGAACCGGAGACGTGGGGAATGATCCCGTCGAAGACTTTCCGTCCCTCTTCGTCCGCGTTGAAGCCCCAGTAGATCATCTCGCGTAGAAACCGTCCGCTCTGCGACACGCCGATGGAATGGGCCCGTTTTATCAGCGACTTTCCATCAACCAGCAATGGATTGTCTTTCCCTGTCCCATATTTCAGCGCAGACACCAGGTCACGCACCGAAGTAAATCCGGTTCCCATGACCACGGGATCCTGTGCTTCATAGATCAGTTCGTAGATGTGCAACTTCTTGAGCCCCTGCGGATACTCCAGTTCCACCTTCGGCAACTGAGAAGGTGAATCGCTCTCCACATCGGAGACGTGTAGCTTCCACTCCGAGCGGGGAATCGGAACGCGGGGATGACCGGCCAGCAAACGGTGAGTCAGCGTCGCCGTCTTCAACCCCTCTGCCGTCGGTCGATAAGAACCATGATTCGCCCAATTCACCACCGTGCGCGTCGTATCCGACGTCGGCACGATTTCGCAGCGTACTTTGCCGGTAATTTTCTCAGTGATCGGCGGCGGATAAAGTTGCAGCCTGTTGCCCGGTAACAGTTCGCCGTCCCAACCGCTCCAGACGACGGTAAATCCATGCCGCATCAGAAACCCGTCACCTGCATGTTTCTTTTCGTTTGGATCGTTACTGCCCGAAGCGTAGTTTAACAGTCGCAGGGCATTCAGGTTGCCACGATTGTTGACTCCGTAAAGCAGAGCACCATTGCCTCGACTCAGGTCCTTTGGTGCCAGGATAATCAGATCGGCGGAAAGTTTAACGCGCCCGCGTTCGTTGCGCGGCGCCAGCTTCAGGTCGATGACACTTTGATTCTGAGGCAAGTCCGGATCGAGTTCAAAATAGACGCGTCCCACAATTCGTTCGTACTCGCCGACCTCTCCAAATGTCTGACCGGAGGCAAATGGTTCGCGTGCCGTGATTTCAAATCGCGCGACTTCTGCGACAAGTGGCGACGTAAGCAGCCAGGAAACAATCGTAATGACAACGAGTTGTAGTTTATGATTCATGAAAATCTCAATGGTTGTACATATTGAAGACTCTAAAGTTATATCGGACGGCACCGCAGTGCAGTATATCGTGTTTTCAGACCGTCACTCCACCGAAAACGTCCTGCACACCGGGGAATCATCAAGCGGTCTTGTTGCATTCGATCGATGGGCGTTTTCACTGATCCGTTCGGAACGGAACAGCCGGCAACCCGGCTGCGTTGTAGAGAGTACATTCTGGATTGTCAGCCCATGCGTAACGGACAAACGCTGGTTTTGAAATGTTCTCGTTCCAGACGAGAACACTGTCCCCGTCGATCTTCGCATCAGCCCAGCGGAAAACCTTGTCAGGACCGGCAATCGCGAATCCTTTTAAATTTTCGCCCTTTGTTTTCAAGCCGTCACCGATGTGCGTGAACTTGATCCGCATTTGGTTCCCTTCCACAGCAGCTGAAGAGAACAGGGGACCGGACACGACTGTGTCGGCGTCTCCGTAGCAGTCACGTTTCGCCCACAATGCAAGGCGTTTGCCTACGTCCTGCTTATTCTTCGGATGGACGTTGGTGGCATCGCCGATGTCGATGGCGATGGCCATACCTGTGTGGGGCAGAGCCAGCGTCTTCGTCTGTGATTCCCGTATCAATGCCCAGCCGCCGTCACTGGGCTCTTTCGCACGTTTCTGGTAGCTGGCCAGTTGCACGAAGTAGAAGGGGAGAGTTTCATCGCCCCAGAGCCGGCGCCACGACGTAATCATTGCGGGAAAGAGAAGCGTATGCTGATTCGCTTGTCCGGCATTGGATTCTCCCTGGTACCAGAGAAAACCGCGTATCGGAAACTGAGTATACGGTGCAATCATGGCATTGTAGAGAGCGGATGGCACCTTGTAGCCGAAGGGAAGTCGGCGGGACATCTGCGCGGGTTCCAGACTGAGTTCCACTTTGCATTTCCAGATTTTCGGGAGTATGACCTCCCCAGCCCCGTCCTGATAAATTTTCAGAGGCGCCGGGTAGCTGGGATAGAAACCGCCCTGATCAATTTCATTGAAGATACGTACGGCAATGACATTCCGCCCGGCTTTCAACAGTTTCCCCGGGACTTGATGCGTCCGGAAAACATACTGCCGCCCGTTGTTTTCTGTTCGAGCGATTTCCGTTCCGTTGACGAACGCCAAGCTGTTTTGCGTGATCAGGCCCAGATAGAGCTGGGTGTCCTTACCGGCCCACATAGCAGGCAGCTCAACTTCGGTGCGAAACCAGACTGCGCCGTCGATGTTCATGCCCTGCGCTTCGAAGTTGCCGGGAACCGTAATGTCTTTCCAGCCGGACGCGTCATATTCCGGCGTTGCCCAGGTGAGACATACGGGTTTGATACCGGGATCTTTGTGGGCTGCGGAATCGTAGATCTGTTTCCGCAGAGCCAGATAAGTTTTCCAGTCCGGGTATTCTTCCGGCGGAATGGTTGATGGGGAAGGTAAGGATTTGTCGGCGGCCAGAACATCAGCCGGTGTCCAGGCTTCACAGGAACTGGCACCGACAGCACTGTTGATCACACCTGTCGGGATGCCATAAGAGGTATGGATCTCCCGGGCAAAGAAGTAAGCGACCGCGGAGAAAGTTTTCACTGTCTCCGGCGCGCAGACCAGCCATTGCCCGGCCGGGTCTTTACGCGGCGCGGAAGCCATGTCGCGTTTCACCATGAAGAAGCGAATTTCAGGATAGTCGGCAGACTTGATTTCTTCAGCGGCGTTGTTGACATCGCTGACTCGCATTTCCATGTTCGACTGCCCGGAGGCAAGCCAGACGTCCCCGACCAGAACGTTGCTGATCGTAATGACCTTCGTACCGGTGACCCGCATGGTCGTAGGTGTGGACAGCCTGTCTAATGGTTCGAGAGTGACCTGCCAGTTGCCTGCTGCATCCGCCGTCGTTGCCAGACTTTGTCCGCAGATCTCGACGGTAATCTTTTCCGCTGGGGTCGCTGTTCCGTGGACCGGTACTGGCTTGCCTTGCTGCAGCATCATGTTATCAGAGAAGATCGACGGCAGCCTGACTTCGGCTCGAAGAGGACCGTTCGCACAAGCGACGCAGACGATCAGCACGTAGCCTGCACATTGGATGAAGCGTAGCATTGTGTATTTCCCTTTAGTGTATTCTGCTTTGTTTTCGCATCCCGTAGCCCGGCAATGCTCTGATCGAATAATTGACCTTCGGAGGGCAGGCTCGCCCCTTTCTTACGAGGGCTGGAATCCTGATCAATATATCAAATTCTGAATTCAATCAGAAGGGGTAGGGCAACCTGAACCGCCGGCCTGATCTGTCAGTTGTACCAGCGGCCAACTGGTATTGGTTTATGGTAATATCGCTCACACATTTTTTTTACGTACCCAGCTCGGGTCTCTCCTGCTGATCAAATTCCCCTTGACGCTCACGCGCCGTTCCAGATGATCTTCGATTAGTGTCGCGCGCGAGTGGAGTACAAATTCAATTGAAGATTTTGAACCACTGCGTGAGGTTCACTATAAAAGTGACTGGTTTCAGAGCGATTTCCCAAAGCAATGCTCACCCGCACCTCACTTTTCGACACGATTCGACACATATCGACACACATCCGCTCCACGCCAGACATTTATTGCCTGCATACGGCCCCCAGTTCATCCCACTTCGGCACAACATAAAATTCGTTTCCTCTTGACCCGGCCATGCCTCTGGCAAAAATCCGCAGATGCCAATAATCAGCCAGCGGCGATAACTTGAAAAATCAGGGAAGAGGCAATCAAGCGAAACTTCCGGCAGTGTGACAGAGTTCTGCACAGAACGCCCTTCCGTCACCGGTTATACCTGAAGGACTCTCAACCTGTGAGATGAACATTGCGCCGCGAGGCTGATAAGCTGACCCCTTATTCTCTTCCCAGCCAATTTTGGTTTCCCGCCAACGACAGCTAAAGCCAAATCAAAGCCCGTTAATCTGAATCGAACCGAAAGCTTACAAGCTTTCTTCTCCATCTACCGGGCCGGATTCTTGATTCTCTCTTTTCAGTGCGTAGTGCTTGAACAGGCAATGAGCCAGGGTCAGCATGCACGCAGCCTTCAGTAAGAGTAAGCCAATGGGTCGATACCATGCTCCAGTATAGACTTCGATGAAATCCGAAATGCCGAAACAGAAGAAAGCAATCATCGCGCGCTTAGCGATCAGCTTCTGTTTCTGGTCGGCCAACGCGCGGGAGCGAAAGCAGATGATTCCCGCAATCACGATCCACAGCAAACCTTCAACGACATTTCCCCAATAATGGATCATACGACTTCAGCCTTGATTTGCTCTATTTCTTGATGATCACCAGATCAACATCAAACAGAAAAATTTGTCAGGAACCTTTTTCTGCTCAAAAATCGACATTCGGGCATTCGCCCGATTGAGCACATGATAAATAGATCCCGCCTGAGCGGCGCGTTTTGATCGTCCCATAAACAAAGAATTTTCGCGCAATTTTCCTTGAATTGTCATTTTAAGGTTCCTGACCACCTTTTTCTGTTCCGGTACTCATACACTTCGCTACATTTGGGGTCTATTGAATCAAGTTATACTATTTCAGTGAGCCGAGCTTAGTCATAAACTGCTCAGCCTCCATGACTATTTCTGATTCAGTAACGATATAAACGGGAGTCTTTAACACATTTTGTTTTGAGAGCATTTTTTTAAAGTCATCCTCAGAAACGGTTTCTTTTGATGTCCAGTGGTCTCGGTCCATTGGTAAGAAAGCAACAATCCAATGGCTCACTTTACCATCAATATCTTTGTAGCCTTCTCTGAGTTGGATATCTTTGTAGCCTTCTCTGAGTTGGATTGCCCTGAAGCTTGTTAATGTAGATGAATCATTGTCAGAAAATCCCCTTAAAAGGACAGGCATCCGCGGGTCTCGAAGATAATCAGGAGTCGGTTCACTGAGGATATCATTATAATCGCCATACATTAATTCGTCTCGGAATGTCTCTGATAATAAAACCCTCCAGCTCATGTTGTTGTCAACAGCATCGTTAAATAGCGATTTGCCTTTCAAATGTTTGTAGTTGAAGAATCCTAACGAAATATACTTAAGCTGACTCTTGGCATTCGCAACGAATGCTTCTTGCTGGCTTTCTTGCATTACTCTGATAATTACATAGGCAATGAAGAGTGCTAGAAAGCCCAAGATGACGTAGGCATTACGCTTTTTCATAAATAGTCCCATTTGGGTTAAGACAGAAAAAGGTGGACAGGAACCTTTATATTGCTTCGTTGGAGCCTTCCCTCCGAAAACACGGGGGAGCCAAAAAATCAGAAGC
>NZ_CALFPF010000273.1 GCF_937919775.1 uncultured Gimesia sp. | reverse complement strand
TGGCATGTTCCGGACGTTCTTGGACTAACAGGATTTTGAGTTCTTCAAATAGTTTTTCATTTTGCATAAAGAGTACCTGAATCAAATATATGAAGTGAAAAAAAACGATTCAGTAGAAAAGAAAAGTAATTTAGGTGAATCCGTTTGATAACGAAACTGATGTGATGACGATCCTAAATATAAGTGTAGTATTATGTCCAATGGTACTTTTGGTGATTGGGGAATATTCACACCTTTCGACTTAAGTCATGGATTTTTTTGTTGTTCCAGCATGTTCAAATTCCTGTTGTCAGTCTGGAAGAGAGGAGACTGGGTATAAGTGCTGATTCCACGGTGCCTGGTAGACGATATAGTTGTGGGCTGCAAGACAAGGGTGATCAGATTTGATTCGTCTAACGATGTACCTGCTTTCATGACAGGGGCCCGTTTCGGTGTCTGGTGGAAGTATGAGACCATACAGGTAGAGACATGCGAACCAGGAATTGGACAAGAGACGTCGCGCATGAAAATGCGGTAGTATGATGAGATGAGAGGCCGAGGCTTGAGTTCCTGAAGCCGGAACGAAGCTATTAAATTAGTTTACTTGTCTAATTGCAGGCAGCGTGTTCCGCCTACCCGTGGTGTGTTTCAAACGTGTCGGCAGATGCCAGATTCCAGAGTTTTTTGTAAATCGGATAGGGGCAGTCGCTGAGGAGTTCACCCGGTTTCAGGAAATCAAAGGCTTCGTAATACGAGAGCACCTCGGTGCGTTTTGATCTCAGATAGATATGCCAGGGGCGTAATTCATTCGGGTGAGCCAGGCCGGCTGCCGCGATGACTTCGGCGAGCGCTTCCATCGTATTACGATGAAAATTAAAGGTGCGTTCGCTCTTGTTTTCCACATTCAGTGCCTTCTGGCGTCGCGGGTCCTGGGTGGCGACACCGACCGGGCATTCATTGGTATGACATGACTGAGCCTGAATACAGCCGACGGCCATCATGAAACCGCGTGCGGAATTACACCAGTCAGCGCCAATTGCCAGAGTGCGTGCGAGTGTGAACGCCGAAGTCACTTTTCCCGCCGCAGCGACTTTGATTTTGTCGCGCAGGTTACAGCCCACCAGCGCGTTGTGTACAAAGATCAGACCGGTTTTCAAAGGCATGCCCATATTGTCGGAGAATTCGAGAGGTGCCGCTCCCGTACCCCCTTCACCCCCATCGACGGTGATGAAATCGGGCAGAATTCCTGTTTGCAACATGGCTTTACAGACGCTGAGAAATTCACTGGGGTGTCCGATACAGAGCTTGAAGCCAATCGGTTTGCCTCCCGACAACTCGCGCAATTGTGCAATATATTCGCATAAACCGATGGGGGTGCTAAACGTGTTATGACCGGGAGGAGAAATACAATCCTGTCCCATCAGAATTTTTCTGGTGGACGCGATTTCTGCAGTAATCTTTGCTGCCGGCAAGACACCGCCGTGTCCTGGCTTGGCCCCTTGTGAGATTTTAATCTCGATCATTTTCACGGCAGCATGGCTGGCCTGTTCGCGAAACAGATCCGGGTTGAATGTGCCATCGTTATTTCGACAGCCAAAATACCCCGTGCCGATCTGCCAGACCAGATCCCCCCCATTCTTCAGATGATAAGGACTGACGCCCCCTTCGCCCGTACAATGGTAGAAGCCCCCTTTTTTTGCTCCCGCATTCAGAGCCAGCAGAGCATTCGGGCTGAGTGCGCCAAAACTCATGGCTGAAATGTTGAATACAGAGCAGGAGTACGGTTGTTTGCAATCAGGGCCTCCGACGGTGGTGCGGAACGGTTCTTTCGCTTTGGGGTGCGGAGCCATGGAATGATTGAGCCATTCATATTCTTCGCCGTAAACATCGAGTTCGGTTCCGAACGGTTTCAAGCCATCAATATTTTTCGCTCGTTCGTAGATCAGCGACCGGGCATCATTATTGAAAGGGCGACCGTCGATATTACTTTCCACGAAGTATTGGTGGATCTCCGGTCGAATCATTTCAAACATGAAACGCAGGTGTGCGATAATCGGGTAATTGCGGGTGATGCTGTGGTGTGTCTGCACTAGATCCCAGACACCCAGCAGTGACAGCGGAATCAGAGCCAGCAGCGGCCATAAAAAATCATGATCAACGGCGATCCCGAGTATGAAACATAACAGGGTCAGAATGACAATCAGGATAAAAGGCGTATATCGCATTGAATTTACCAATCAGGGTAATAACAAAAATGATCATGAATCGATTGCGTGCTGGAACCACTCCGGTTACTTACGGAGTGGCGCTTTTCTGATCGTCTGGTTTCTGTGTGACTCCCCGCGTTAACAGGAAATCGACGATGAGCTGTAACTCACTGTCCGAAATCGAACTGGCAAACGCCGGCATATTATGACCACCGTTATTGATACGGATAATAAGATCATCCCGCGTGAGCAGCTTTCCAATCTCTGTCAGCTCCGGTCCGCGATGGCCTCCATAACCGCTGATATCGTGGCAGTACAGACAACCTTTGATGTGCATCAGTTTGGCGCCTTCCGCCAGCGGTCCATGATCGGTGCCGACAACGGAAGCCGGTAATTCTTTCACGCCAAAATCGGGCGACCAGGGCTTTTTGTACCCGTAAATGGTCAGCACGATGAAGGCGATGGAACCAAAAATGACCGTGCCTCCGGCCCAGGGACGTTTGGAGGGGGCACGATGTCCTTTGTTTGAGATTAACGGCAGAAAGAATAACACGACGAACCCCAGAACCGGCACTCCCAGAATGACCCAGGTTTCAAGCTGTGGGGGCAGTAAGGAGAGCACGGCAAAGTACCAGAGGAAATACCAGTCTGGCAGAGGGTTGGCGTTGATGCTGCTCGGATTAGGAGGCGGATCGAGCGCGGGAGGTCCCACAAAGATCGCACAGGCCAGGATTACGCCAACGATGAGTGTGGAAAAAACCATATCCCGCCACATCGCAACGGGCCAGAAGGGAACTCCCGTTTTATGAATCCGTTCTTCGTAGGCTGCTTTATACGTTTCCGGGTCGACTGGTTGGTTGACATCAGGCATTTCGGAAATGCCATGTCGCATGATCAATAACATATGCAGGCCAATGCCGGCAAAAATCAGAGCCGGCATGATAAAAACGTGCATGGCAAAAAAACGGGTGATGGTGGAACCGCCGACCGTCTCACCGCCGAGGATGAAATGCGCGAGCGTCGGCCCGACGATGGGAGTTCTCCCGGCCATTTCTGCAGCAACGGTCACCGACCAGACACCGTTGGCGTCCCAGCGCAAGAGCTGCCCGGTAAATGCCATCCCCAGTACCACGAATAACAGCACGACGCCACTCATCCAGTTCATTTCGCGCGGATACTTATATGTAGCGTGCATAAAAACCTGGACCATGTGGATGACGGCCAGCATAACCATCGCCGAGGCACCATAATAATGCATGCCCCGCACAATACTTCCCAGTGGCGCCGTATCGGTGATGTACTGCAGACTTTGGTAAGTTTCCTCGCCCCCGGGCACATAAGACATGGCCAGACCGACCCCGGTGACAACCTGGACGATAAACGCGCAGAGCGTTGCACTGCCGAAGATATACCACCAGCGTGCATTGTCGGGCACCAGGTGTACCATCAGCGGAACAATGTAATCGGAAAAACCAATTCGATTGTCGATCCAGTTCCAGATTCGAGTCAGGGAGTTGTTACTCATTCAGCCGGATACTCGCTTTTTATCAAAATGGTTTCATGTTAATTTCGTCAAGGTCAGCGGGGTCGGGCCTGTTTCGATTTCGACCAGACCGGCACGAATGCGAACATTCAGTCGTTCAAGCGGTTCGGGCGGAGGTCCGGCCGCCACGGTTCCATCTTCGTAATACACGCCGCCGTGACAGGGGCACATGAACAGCCGGGGGTCTTCCACCCATCTGACCGGGCAGCCCAGATGACGGCAGTTAATGGAGAAGGCAATAAACTCTGATTCACTCGCGCGGCGGATCCAGGCACCCGCTGTCGCAGTGACACCGGCCCAGGCGACCGGCGAGGGGTCTTCATATTGAACCAGCACAAATCCGCCGACTTTGAAGTCGGCGAGCTTACCGACCGTTCGCCATTTCTGTTTCGGTTTTCTGAAGACAGGCGCCAAAACAAAACCGATGCCGGGCAGTGCAATCATAAAGCCGATCACCGCCGACAAGCCGATGGAAAGGCGGGTCAGAAAAGTCCTGCGCTGTTGCTGACAACAGGGTTGAGCTGAGGGGGGCTGCTGCTTGCTCACTTTGTTTCACTCCATGCACTGCGTATTTCATTCATCCAGGACCAGATGGCATACACGATCACCGCGATTCCAATCAGTGACATGCTCCAGTGCGTCAGGATTCCCCAAAACATGAAGGTGATGCCCATTGCCAGCGCGGCGGGGGCATACGTCGGACGCATTTCCGGTGCTTCTGTTTTCTCTGCTTGAGAGTTCGGTAAGTCGGAATGATTCATGACTGTGCCTCCCGGAGAGAACTTGTTGTGCCTGCTGTTTGGGGTGAAGTCAGTTGATCCATCTCGGCATACCAGCGTTTGAGTACCACCATGATGGCGCAGACATACAGCGAGCAGGGGGGCACCCACATGAGCAGCCCTCCCAGTCTTTGATCGGTGGCCGGTGTCATGCCCTGGTCATAGAGGAAATGCATAATACCCAGCCGGTCGACCGGATTGGCAAACGCCGGGCAGACTGAAATCACCGTAAATGTGATATAAATGCCGAGCAGGGTACAACCCAGGCAGGCGGAGAACAGATAAATCACAGCCAGGGATGAGGAAAGATGAAACCGTTTCAGAGGCGAAAAAATGGGCCACCAGAACGCCAGACCCGCCAGTAAAAATGTGGCGTCGCGAAAGACACCCAGGGCATAATTCTCAGTCGAGGCATTACAAAACGAGGGGACGTGCCAGAACCACATCACGCCCAGGCCGCTGAGCCAGCCCACAAACGGCACCGCCATCACACTTCCTAAACGGTTCATGAAAGGATGACGAAACAGTGCTTCAGTTTCTGATTCGGAAAGACTCAACAGCAGAAAAAGCGGAACGATCAGCAGTAAGATCAAATGTTGAATGACGTGCGCGCTAAACAGGTAACCATCGGACAGGACGCCGATCGGCGAGACATAAGCCAGCGCCAGAGCGAACATGGCGAATGCAAAAAAAACAATGCGTTTACCGAGGGCGCGATGATGAAAAATAATGTAGAGTCCGACCAGAGACAGAACCAGCAGCCAGACCGGTGAACTCCATTTCCATAATCCGCTTGTCAGATCGAAATACGAACTCATTGCAGAAGTCCCAGATAAATGATTCCAAAAACGGCCAGCCAGACCACATCCACAAAATGCCAATAGACGCCGACCGCGCCAAACACATGCGATTTATCGGCAGTCAGATTGCCTTTGATGCCCATCATCAGCATCACGAACAAGGCAATCACACCCGCGGTCACGTGAATTCCGTGGAATCCGGTCACCGTGAAGAATGTGGCGGAAAACAGATTGGTATTGATGGTGATATCGTTCGTCAGCAAGCCGGCATATTCCCAGACCTGCCCCGCGAGGAATGTGATTCCCAGCAGAATGGTCAGTCCCAGCGAAAACACAAACGCCGACTGTTTGCCGGCACGCAAAAAGCGTTCAGCGATCCAGAAGGTCACACTGCTGGAGATCAGAAACAGACTGAAAATACCGGTGCGTGTCACATCCAGTACGGAAGAAGTGACGGCGCCTTCACCACTGCGAGTGTTAAATATGACGTAGGCAATCAGCAACAACAGAAAGAAAACCGCTTCCGAAGCGATAAACGCCCAGGCAGCGAGTTTTGCCAGATTGGGGCGGATTCCCCTGTCGGCTGGAGTTTTTTCGGTTTTCCAGTCTGCGTTTTCCGGGTGATTCATATCCCAGACAGGGCGACGGCTTTTGATTTCGGGAATGACCGTGAAATTTTCAGGCGGCGGTGGTGAAGTCGTTGCCCATTCGAGAGTGAAGGCATCCCAGGGATTGTCGCCGGCAATTTTGCCGCGGAGTAAACTGGCGCCGATATTCCAGAGAAAGACGAGCGTACCGACCGCCATGAAAACGGCACCCAGCGAGGCGATTCCGTTTAAGAGTGCCCAGCCGGGGTTGTCGGCGTAGGTGTAAACCCGCCGAGGCATGCCCATCATGCCCAGGAAGTGCTGCACCATGAATGTCATATTAAAGCCGAGCACCCACAACCAGAATTGCAGAATGCCCAACCGCTCGTTGAGCATGCGGCCTGACATCTTGGGAAACCAGTAATAGGTGGCAGAGAACAGAGCGAAGACCAGCCCGCCGATCAGAACATAATGGAAATGCGCGACAACAAAATAGGTGTCGGTCAACTGCCAGTCAATCGGAACCGCGGCAAACATGATGCCCGTTAAGCCCCCAATCACGAACTGCAGCAGAAAAGCAACTGCAAAGTGCAAAGCGGTATTGAAATTAATTTCCCCGCCCCAGAGCGTGGCCGTCCAGTTAAAGACTTTGATGCCTGTGGGAATTGCAATCAGCAGAGAACCGACGGCAAAAAAGATATCGGCATACATACCGAGGCCAACGGCAAACATGTGATGCGCCCAGACGCCGTAACCCAGCAGCACGATGGCGACCGAAGAGGCAGCCACGAATGTATAACCGTAGATCGGTTTGCGGGAGAAGACGGGAATCACTTCGGAAATCATTCCGAAACCGGGCAATATTAAGATGTAAACTTCGGGATGACCGAAGATCCAGAAGTAGTGCTGCCAGAGAACGGCGGAACCGCCGCGGGTCGGGTCAAAAAATGCCGAGCCCAGCCAGCGGTCAATTAACAGCATCGCCAAAGCCGAGTTGAGTGCCGGTAAGGCGAGGATGATCAGAATCGCCTGCATCAGCATCATCCAGACGAAGAGCGGAACCCGCTGTAAACTCATACCCGGCGCCCGCAGGCAGATAATCGTGGCCAAAATATTGATCGCCCCGGAGACGGTACCGATGCCCATAATCAAGAGGCCGATGATCCAGTAATCGACGCCTTGCAATGAACTGTAGGCCTTGGATGAGAGTGGCACATAGCTGAACCAGCCGGCGTTGGGCGCTGATCCCGTTAAAAAGCTGAAGTGCAGCAGCAGGCCGCCAAAAAACAGCATCCAGAACCCGAAGGCATTCAGACGGGGAAACGCGACATCACGGGCTCCCACCATCAACGGGACAAAATAATTGGCAAAACCGGTCAACACAGGCATGCCCACCAGAAAGACCATCGTGGTGCCATGCATGGTAAACAGCTGATTGAACATTTCCGGCGACAGAAATGTATTATTAGGGAATGCGAGTTGGATTCGCATCAGGAGCGCTTCGAAACCGCCGATCGCCAGATAAAACACGGCGGTCAGGATATACATAATGCCGATCCGCTTATGGTCAAGCGTGCTGACCCAGTCGAGCAGCAGCGTCGAAGTGACCGGGGGCTCGAGCGAAGTCAGTTCTGATTGTTCGACGGATCCTGTCGTCACTTGAGTGTCTCCAGGTAGGCTACGAGTTGTTTGAGATGCTCATCACTCAGCTTAAAGTCTGGCATTTTACATCCTGGTTTGAGTGCTTGCGGATCTTTTAACCACAGAGCCAGGTTTTCCGGTGTATTCTCGATCACCCCCGCACCGATTTCCTTGCGGCGGGCAAAGTGCGTTAAATCAGGACCAATGGTCGCTTCAGCAGGGGTGCCGTAAATCGTATGGCATTGCGGACAGGTGGCCTGAAAAAAGAACTGTTTGCCGGAATTAGCCAGGGGGGAAAGTAGTTTGGGTTGTTTGTTTGCCAGTTGTTCACTCGCCACCCATTGATCAAACTCGGTATCCGTAACGGCATAGACTTTGAAGTTCATCCAGGCGTGTTGTGCGCCGCAATATTCGGAACAGCGTCCCTGATAAGAACCCGGTTCGCTGGCCTGCAACCAGATATAGTTGTCGCGTCCCGGGATGGCGTCAATCTTTCGTCCGAGTTGCGGGACCCAGAAACAGTGGATCACGTCGGCAGAAGAAATCTGTACTCGAAACTTCTTTTTTTTGTCTGCGGGGATGTAAATTTCATTTGCCGTGATCACCCCCGATTTCGGATATTTGACTTCCCACCACCATTGGTGGCCGGTCACAATCAAATCGATATCGCTAACGTCCGTCTTCCCGTCAGGATCGGCGCCGGGCATGGCATTCAGCGTGATGACCAGATTGGCGCTGATTGCCACCAGCCAGATCACAATGACCACGGGCCCGATCAGCCAGTAAATTTCTGATTTTTCGCTGCCAAAATCCTGCTTGGGCAATGTCTGTTTGCGCCGTCCGCGTGAAATGGCGACCAGGATCAAGCCGGCCACAATCGCAAAGATAATCGCACTGATGAGCAGAACCTGTAGAAATAAACTGTTAATGGCCTCTGCCTGTGGAGACGCGGGGTCAAGAACAGGAATCACAGAGTTCATAGTCAATGCCTGGAATTTGTTATTCAAAGATGTCTGCTTTGCGCTGGGAGAGCAGCTGAATCTGACTGGTTACGTAGTATAGTGCAATAGTCTGATTAATGAATATGAATTGATCAATTTCTATTACGAAAAAAATCTGACATGAACACAAAACAAACAAACGGACAGAACCCAGATAAACTATCTTACCTAAGTAGAGATAAAATACAGAATGTTTTTGTGTGAGCCGCAGGTTCCATCGTAACGATGAGCGTACAGACTTTAGCA
>NZ_CALFPF010000272.1 GCF_937919775.1 uncultured Gimesia sp. | reverse complement strand
TCTTCGAGCAGAAAAAAAGCAAGTTCGCGTGCAGAACGAAAATATTGGGGCAACAGAATTTCGTCAGAAAGAGGGGACGTTTTTTTTTGATTCCAGATATTGTCCTTGCTCACGATGTCTGACCACACAACTTTTCCAGATCGGCAAAGAAATGCGGGTAAGTCTTGATCGTACAATCCGGTTCGGAAATCACGATTCCTGGAACTTTCAAACCGACCAGCGCAAAACTCATGGCCATGCGATGATCGTCATACGTCTCGATTGTCGTCGGCTTAATTTCACCGGGGTGAATGGTAACCGAATCCTCGGTTTCTTCGACTTGAATCCCCAGGCGTTTCAATTCGGTAGCAATCGCGGTAAGCCGGTCTGTTTCCTTATGACGTATATGCCCTACGTTTCTGATACAAGTCGGCCCCTTTGCAAACAAAGCAACAGCGGCCAAAGTCTGAGCAGTATCACTGATATCGTTCATGTCCACATCGATTCCTTTCAGGGGTTTTCCCTGAACGGTGATGCTGTCGCGTTCCCGTTTAATCTTACATCCCATATCTTCCAGGACGCGGATAAAATTGATATCGCCCTGTAATGCATCCTGATTCAATCCCTCTACAGTAACAGTCCCTCCCGTGATCGCAGCAACCGCAAAGAAATAGCTGGCTGCCGACGCGTCGGGCTCAATATCATAAGCCGCTGATCGCTGATACGTTTGAGGCTGGATTTTCCAGACGGACGGTTTGACTCGATCTATCGTGACGCCGAATTGTGCCATCACTCCCAACGTGATATCGAGATAAGGCTTCGAGACGGTATCATCCAGAATGTTAATGGTGATCGGACTTTGTGCAGCAGGGGCCACCATCAGTAAGGCACTTAAGTATTGGCTGGAAATACTGCCCGAGATGGAAGTTTCCCCGCCTTTTAATCCATTCGCAGTCACCCGGACGGGGGGACAACCGGTATTATTTTCACAGGCAACATTGACTCCCAACATTTTCAGAGCTTCGACCAGATCCTGAATCGGGCGTTCCCGCATACGTGGATTACCGTCTAAAATAAATTTCCCGTCACCAGTTGCACAAAGTGCCGTCAGAAATCGAATACTCGTGCCACTGTTTGCCAGCCAGAGTGAAGCGGATGTCTGTGGGATTTTTCCAGCACAGCCCTTCACTTCCGCAGTACATTTCACCGGATCGTGTTTCACTTTCACGCCGAGACGGTTCAAACTTTGAATCATCACCTGTGTGTCCTGGCAATCAAGAACGCCCGTTAAATGAGTCGTTCCCTCAGAAAGTGCTGCCACAATCAACGCACGATTGGTAATACTTTTGGAGCCGGGAGGTCTGACAGAACCTTGAACGGGGCCGCTAACTGGTTTGACGTGATAAGTTTTAGACATGTGAGAAATAGCGCTATCCTGGGTTCGTGTGACTGTCGCGAAAAGGGAGTGAATGACTGCCTGACTCAACACAGCATACACGCTTGACAACTAAACCTAAAGTGAGGAGAGCAACGACTTGCAATGTCTCACGTTTTTTCGATCGCCTGGGGAAGTCCTTCCTTGATCGACGGGTAAATCAGTTTTATTCCCAGATCTGCACGCAACCTCAGGTTATTGCACCGTTTATTCAGTCCTGCTGCCTGCTCTGTGCTATGGGAACGATTGGACTTCAACACCGGCTGAGCGGATTCGTCTACGGTAAATCTCGGAAAAGGGGCATTCAGGATGCGTGCAAGTGTCTGATAATATTCCTGCCTGGTAATCGGACAATTGTCACTCACCAGATAACAAGATTCCAAGTGAATGCCTGTATCACATTTCAGGATTGTATTTACAATATCGGTGACATGAATCAGATTCAGCCAGGCATCTGGTCTGCCCTGCAGCGGTTCCCCTGCTCTGATCTGTTCCATTCTGGCGAGCAGTCGTTGCGGACCATAAATGCCGGCCAGCCTGAGGATGACAGCAGTCGCTGTTTGATCTCGTTCCTCTGCCGGAAGCAGGCCGTGTTTTTCTAACAACTGCTCTGCTTCCAGACAAATCTGCCCGTTTTCGCGTTGTGGTTCACAGAGAGAGGTTTCGTCGATCCATTCTCCCGCCGACTGACCATAAACACTGGTGCTGGAGAGATAAATGATTTTTTGTGTTCGATTTTTGATTTCAGTGAGGACATGGTCCAGCCCCGAGACATAGATTTCATGCCGTGACTGATTTGCCGAACGATCAAAGCCGACGGCATACAGCACCGTCTCTGCTTCGGGAAGTTTCTGGAGTGAAACCGGCTGAGTGATATCTCCCATGATCGGTTTGATACCGAGTTTCGCGAATTCACCAGCGCGTGTTTCCGATCGCGTGAGTGCCGAGACGGTATGTCCCTGCTCCAGCCATTTTTGGGCGACAGGCAAGCCGACATAACCACAGCCGATGATAAGTTTATGCATTGATCGAAGTCCATTTCCTGAGCGGCGAATATCTGTTTGCAGACTTAACGCTTACCACGAATCCGGGGCGCAAGCTGTTTTGAATGCTGCAAAACCAGTTTCATTTGAGCTTGAATCAGAGCCCGTAATTCACTTTCGGAACCGTCACACAGAACATGCAGCAACCGTACATCATCCTGTTTATCGAAAGCGGAATCCAGTTTTTGAAACCGGTTTTCCATCGTCTGCAGCAACGAATCTAATTCTGTTATAGTCAGGTCATCTCGTTTTAGAACAGTTTCATCGGAATTTCGTTCTCGCGTCAAGCGGGCCAGCGTATCTCCCTGGGTCCGGTAAAGCTGCCCGTCAATGAAAGCACGCCTTAAACAGCCGCTCTGATCAAACTGATAAACGGGATCGCCGCCGAAGTAAAACGAATACTGACCGCTTTTCTTTTGCCCCCAGAAAACGGGAAACGATTCGTGGTCCGCCTGGAATTCCGCGCGGGGAAAGAAAGCTGTCGCTTCACGCATCAGGTCTTCGCGGTCTTGTTCATTCCGTGCCATTGAGGACTCTTTATTCAAACGAAATGCGGAATCAAGAGATCCGTTTTACTGAGCGACATCTACGAGAGCGCATTCCATTTAACCTGAGGTCGTGTTTATTTATTGGTTTTGAATGTGATTCCCAAGACCGCAACCTAATCCAGGTCGGTTTTAACCGCGGCTAACGCCGTGCGGCTCATCTTGTTTTCAGGTACTATGACAGACGGAATGACTTATTAGCCGAAGGGCGTTAGCCCCGGTTGCTCCACATTTATATGGACTATTCGAATTAAGAAACACAACCTGGCGTCCCTCATTCTATTATATTCAGTCCAACTGGCTCTGGAGACGCTACAGCAAATCTGGACACAGGCTAATCGAACAGATGGCTTACCGATTCGTTACGGTGAATCCGACGAATGGCTTCTCCCAGCAACGGTGCAATCGAAATCGTCCTTAAATTGGGCAGCTTGTCCTGATCTGGTATGGGCAGGCTGTTGGTGACCACAATCTCTTTGATCGGCGCTTCACTCAGAAGTTTGATGGCAGGTCCACAGAAGACGGCGTGTGATGCGCTCACATAAATTTCCCTGGCACCGTGTTCTTTCACCACATTCACTGCCCCCACGATTGAGCCTGCGGTCGAAATCATATCATCGAACAATAATGCCACTTTGCCGTCAATGGGGCCGCCGATAATATTCG
>NZ_CALFPF010000271.1 GCF_937919775.1 uncultured Gimesia sp. | reverse complement strand
GAATTTGTTGACCCGTGAAGGCCGACAAAGTGAGCGCTAACAACACGATGGCTCTAACTCGGAATATCGGAATTTCCGGTAGTGGTTTTGATGAAAAGAGATGCGTCAAGAAAATCTTATTTGATCGGGAGGGTTTTACATGTTCCACTAAACCCTGAAGGCGCAAAACTTTACCAAATGATAAATATCATTAAGTATGCGCATATTCTAAGCACCTGGGAATACGAGGATTAGGTAATCAGAAAGAAGTGTTCTAGTGGCAATGATTTAAGACGAGCATGTTTTCAGGGCATTAAACGAATAAAGCGTCGACAAAGCCTTGGGGATTAAAGAGCTCAAGGTCGTCTATCTGCTCGCCAACGCCGACATACTTCACGGGAATTCCCATCTTCTGTCGGATGGCAACAGTCACTCCGCCCCGTGCCGTACCATCTAATTTTGCTAAAATCAGGCCGGTGCACTCAATTGCTTTCGTAAAATGTTCAGCCTGACTGATTCCATTTTGTCCCGTTGTCGCATCCAGAACTAAGAGACTTTCGTGTGGTGCGCCGGGGATTTTTTTGTTGACCACGCGTTTAATCTTTTCCAGTTCTTCCATCAGGTTAGTATGAGTCTGCAAGCGGCCTGCGGTATCAATAATCAGATAATCAACGCCGATTTCCAGGGCACGATCACAGCCCGAATAGGCGACACTGGCAGGATCGGTTCCATCCGGACGTGTGACAATTTCGCAACCCAATCGATTGGCCCACATTGTCAGTTGCTCAACAGCGGCTGCCCGAAATGTATCACCGGCGGCTAAGAGGACTGTTTTATTCTGTTTGAGAATCAGATTGGCCAACTTGGCAATTGAGGTCGTTTTTCCTACGCCATTGACACCTGCGACAAGAATCACGGTCACCCCCTCGGGATTCTGATTCAATGGCGATAATGGAGCTGTAACATCCCATTTGGTATCACCTTCTCCTTCCAGCAGGGTTCTTAACTTTTCTTTGACCGTGTTTTCGATTTCTTCAAGAACAACCGTACGCCCACCATGTTTTTTACGGATTTCTTCGCAGATCGCAGAGGAAGAGGACACTCCCATATCTGTCTTAATCAGGCGGGCTTCGAATTCTTCAATCTTCTGATCATCCAGAATTTCGCCCGCTTTAAATAAGTCGCGGACATCTGTTCGCAAGACTTCTTTTGTTTTTTGCAAACCACGTTTTAATCGGTCAAACAGACCCATTTTTTTACTCTCTAACTTGAAATAGCGGGAATCAAAATACGCAAAATTCGTTTTAGTACAGGATAATATAGAGTTGGGGTAGAGACGGCAAGTATCTCATACCGGGAAGTCAATTCTTGAAATCCCCGTTATTTCACATGTAAGAGCAGGTCGAATCGTTGAACGGCCTGTTCCCAGATTTCGCGATCCTGTGGTTCATATTGACAAGTTTCGGTGGAATTTCGAACAATTTCCCGAATTTCTGCCAGTGAACTGACTGAACCTGCGGCTCTCGCCTGGACTAACACATTTCCCAATCCGGTGGCTTCAACAGGGCCTGTGATGACTGGTATCTGACACGAATTGGCCGTGAATTGATTCAGGAGCTCATTTTTCGTCCCCCCCCCAACGATGTGGATGACTTCGACCGGAGTGCCCGTCAGTTCTTCAAGCCAGCCGAGTACTTTTCGATATTTGAGGGCAAGACTCTCTAATGCACAGCGAATGAACTGGCCTGCTGTTTCCGGTGCGGGTTGACTGGTTTCTTCGCAATAGCCTTTGATAGCGTCCAGCATATCATCGGGACTCAGAAATCTTGGATCATCCGGGTCTACCAGAGATCGAAAGGCGTCGGCAGACGCGGCAGCATCAGCGAGCTCTGAATAATCCAGTGTTGTTCCACGGCGTTCGTAGGCACGTCGGCATTCCTGAACCAGCCAGAGGCCCATGATATTTTTTAACAGTCGGTATGTTCCGTCAATCCCCCCTTCATTCGTGACGTTTAATTCAAACGCACGTCGTCCGAGAACAGCAGAATCGACTTCGACTCCCATTAATGACCATGTCCCGGAACTGATATAAGCCCAGTCTGCTTTTCCGGTATTCGATGTCGGAATCGCGGCAACGGCAGAGGCGGTATCATGCGTGGCCGGCGCAATGACGTCTATCTTACCAAGACCCGTTTGCTGCATGACTTCATCTCTAAGTGTGCCGAGCTTTGTACCGGGGGGAACAATTTGAGGGAACATGGCGGTGGGGATTTCGAGACGCCTTAACAAGTCCCATGCCCAGTCTCCCGTTTTCGGGTTCAGACATTGGGTTGTGGTGGCGTTCGTAAATTCAACGACTTGACTTCCTGACAGCAGCCAATGAAAGAAATCAGGCATCAGCAGAAACTTGTCCGCCTGATGTAATAATTCGGGATCAGTCTGTTGCATGGACAATAACTGATAGAGTGTGTTGATCTCCATAAACTGCAGACCGGTCGCGTCAAAAATATCTGCCTTTGAAACACGCGAGGTCGCCAGATTCAGCATGCCCTCTGTACGGGGGTCGCGGTAGTGATAAGGTTGTCCCAGCAGTTCCTGCTTACCGGAAAGCAACGCATAGTCCACCCCCCAGGTATCGACACCGACTGAAATGATGCGGTCACCATATTTTTGAGCAGCTAAAGATAACCCTTTGAGAATGGATGACCAGAGGCCGATCACATTCCAGCGACGTGTTCCGGCAACGGGAACCGGTCCATTGCTGAAGCGATAGATTTCTTCCAGGCGGATCTGCTTGTCGTCCAGTAATCCCGCGAGTACGCGACCACTTTCTGCGCCTAAATCGACTCCCAAAAAACACTGCTCCGGCATTTAAAAACCCTTATTATCCGAGGACCTGATTTTGCTGAGATTGATGCAAAAATGATTTTGTGAAACTCCCATAATACAGAAACTTCTCTGGAATTTCATTGGATACCAGTTGTCCCCCTGCAAAGAATTCCAGATCATGGACACAGCTGTCTGCATGATTGTCGTATTCAGGATCAGAATCGATCCTGTACCGAAAATCGTTGTTTTCGAAATTCCGGAAATTAGTAAGAAGTTTTTGATTATGCGTATGATTCCGCTGTTATTTTC
>NZ_CALFPF010000270.1 GCF_937919775.1 uncultured Gimesia sp. | reverse complement strand
TTTCTTCCACATCATTGCAGACTCCTCAATGAAATCCGCTTGCTGGGTCGTTGCTCTGTGTTTATCACTGGTCGTTACCAACTTCGCCAGCGCCGCGCCGCTGGTTTATGAAGGAACTGAGGGAGTTGGTAAAGGAAAGCATATTGTTTTCCTCGCAGGCGATCACGAATACCGGTCTGAAGAATCGTTGCCGGAACTGGCACGCATTCTGGCAAAACATCACGGATTCAAGTGCACCATGCTGTTTAATATCGATCCGGAAACGGGTGAAATTGTCGCGGGCAACTCAAACATGCCGGGCATGGAAGCACTCAAAACAGCGGACCTCGCGGTGGTGTTTCTGCGATTCCAGAATTTCCCCAAAGAACAGATGCAGCATTTTGATGATTACCTCAAACGGGGTGGTCCAGTGGTGGGAATGCGAACCTCGACACATGCCTTCAACATGCCCGCGACGGCACCCTTCTCCGAATATTCGTACAACAGTAAAGACAAGGACTATGAACTTGGCTTTGGTCATCAGGTGCTGGGACAGACATGGGTCGGGCACTACGGAAGAAATCATCAGCAGAGCACACGTATTACCATCATTGACGACAAAAAGACGCATCCGATTTTGCGTGGTGTGAAAGACATCTGGGTGCAGGCGGGCGGTTATGTCGGCAAGCCCACCGATGGTGAAGTCTTGACGATGGCGCAGCCTTTGAACGGAATGAAGCAGGATTCTCCCGCCGATGATACGAAACCGCCGATGCCTTCGGAATGGACGCGGACTTATCAATCCCCTTCAGGAAAGACGGGCCGCGTATTTACGACGCTGTATGGAACGCCTGAAGATATCTTGAATGAAGGCTACCGTCGGATACTGGTCAATGCGTGTTTCTGGGCGCTGGGAATGGAAGATGCGATCAAGGCGGATGCCGACGTGTCCTTCGTCGGGCCGTTCAAACCGAATACATTTGGCAATGCGACTTACGCGCGCGGTATCAAACCGGAGATGTATGCCGGATTCGAAAGTCAGATCCCTGCCAACAACAACACGAAAATCCCGGAAGCAAAACCCAAGGGGCATCAGCATTCCCCCAAAAAAGAGAACAAGCCCAAAGAAAAACAGGCAGAGAAACCGGGTACCGCTTCACTTGCGACAGGTAAGCCGGCCCGGTTTGTGCGGATCGAACTTCCAGGCGACAAGCGGATTCTGACGCTGGCGGAAGTGGAAGTGATCAGCGGCGGTAAAAATATCGCGAAAAACGGCAAGGCTTCGCAGTCGAGTACCATGGGGCCAGGAGTCGCAGCCAAGGCGCTGGACGGCAATAAAAGTGCCGACTGGGGTAAAGGGGGCCAGACGCATACCGCCAATGAGGGAACCACGAATCCGTGGTGGGAAGTCGACCTCGGTCAGGAAGTCGACGTGGAAAAGATTGGTCTCTGGAACCGTGACGGATTCGAGAGCCGCCTGGACAATTTCACGCTGACGCTGCTGGATGCGAATCGCAAAGAGGTGTTCCATCTCGCGAAAGTGGACGCTCCTTTTGCCGTGGAGATTGACGTCAGGAACCGGGGAAAGCTGGAGTACCTGACCTTCGATGGAAAACCCGGTGTCCCTTATAAGTCGACTTCCAAGTCAGTCGGTTCGAAATCACACAGTCAGGCCGCTGACCCTACACTCGCCGATGTGCCCGCTGATTACCGTGATCCGATGCCGTTCGGATTTCAAAAGGGTGACATGGTTGCCATTCTCGGTAATGGACTGCCCGATCGGATGCAGCATGATGGCTGGCTGGAAACGCTGTTACAGAGTGAGCTGCAAGGTAAAGATGTCCGTTTTCGTAATATGAGCGCGAGTGGCGACCGTGTGGATTCGTTCCCGCGCAGCCAGGGCGCCGCCACGATCACTGAATATCTGCGGCACGTGCAGGCGGACGTCGTTTTCGCGTTTTTCGGCTACAACGAATCATTTGAAGGCGTCAAGAAAGCCGACGAGTATCAAAGAAAGCTCGTGGACTTTGTCAAAAAGACCCGTGGTTCGAAAGCGAACGGGAAATCATTCCCGCGGATTGTATTGTTCAGCCCTATCGCGCATGAAGATACCGGAAGCAAAAATGTGCCTGACGGCAAAGCACATAACATTCAACTCGCCGCCTATACCAATGCAACGGCAGCCGCTGCCCGCGAAGCGGGAGTCGCGTATGTGGATCTGTTCCACCCTTCCCTGCAGATGTTCAAGGAATCGAGCACGCCTCTGACTATCAACGGAGTCCATCTGACAGCAGAAGGTAACAAACAGCTGGCTGAAGTGATCTCATCAACCCTGTTTGGTCACCAGGTGACCGCGTCGCAAACTATGGAGCCCCTTCGCTCGGCTGTACTGGATAAGGCGTATAAGTGGAATAACCGCTATCGCGCTCGCGATGGCAATGATGTCTGGGGCGGCCGCTCCATTCTCGCGTTTACTGACGATCAGACCAACGCCGTTGTTTTACAGCATGAGCTGTCGATGCTGGATGTGATGACGAACAATCGCGATGCCCGTATCTGGGCGGTTGCCAAAGGTCAGGATCTCAAAGTCGACGACAGCAATGTGCCCCAACCGGTGAAGGTGATTTCGAACGTTGGTGGCGGCAGCAAGAGTTCCAGCGCTGTAAAAGAAGGGAATCTGAACTACATCAGTGGTCAGGAAGGCCTCCAGCATATGGCTGTTGCAGACGGCTTTGAGATCAGCCTGTTCGCGGATGAAAAACAGTTTCCCGAACTGGTCAACCCGGTGCAGATGCAGTTCGAT
This sequence comes from uncultured Gimesia sp., assembly GCF_937919775.1. Lineage (GTDB taxonomy): Bacteria > Planctomycetota > Planctomycetia > Planctomycetales > Planctomycetaceae > Gimesia. Next base: position 3,977 of record NZ_CALFPF010000270.1, on the reverse strand, counting down.
ACCAAAGGCCGCCTGTGGGCCGCCGTCTGGCCGACGTATCCCAAGTGGGAACCGCTGAAAGAGATGGACGACGCGCTGATCATTTTGCACGATGATAATAACGACGGCAAAGCGGATCGCGTGACCGAGTTTGCGCGGATTCAGAATCCACTCGGGTTTGAGTTCTGGAACGGCGGCGTGCTGGTTGCTTCCGCGCCGGAAGTTGTGTTCCTCAAAGATACTGATGGCGATGACGTCGCCGATGTGCGTACTGTGCTGCTGCAAGGCCTCGATTCTTCCGATACCCATCACGCAGCGAACAATTTGATCTATGGTCCTGATGGTGCCATTTACTGGCAGAGCGGCGTGTTTATGGTGCATAACCACGAGCATCCCTGGGGCCCTTCTCTGCAGGCTGCGGAATCGGCCATGTATCGCTTCGATCCGAGGCGGTTCACGATTTCGATGCATGCCGTCAATTCGCCGAACCCGCACGGCATTGCGTTTGACTACTGGGGTTATCAGTACGCGACCGATGGTACCGGCGGCCGGGCGTATCAGGTGCGTCCGGATAAAGCCGGGTTCAAGATGCACGAGCTGCTCAAGAAAGAAGTGCGGCCCGTGACGGCCAGTGAAGTCGTCAGCAGTGCTCACTTCCCTGAGTCCATGCAAGGCGACTTTTTGATCTGTAACGTGATCGGCTTTCTCGGCATTAAACACTACGACCTGGTGCGGAACGGCGAGGATGGTACTGTGTGGGGCGAGCCTGCCGGTGATGATCTGACGGTCACGCGGATCAATGCTGACGGCTCCAAAACGGAGGACAAATCAAAAGGGCTGATGATGAGCGGAGATAAAAATTTCCGCCCAGCGGATGCGATTTTTGCCCCCGATGGATCGCTGTATTTCTGCGACTGGCACAACGTGATCATCGGCCACATGCAGCATAACGTTCGTGATCCGAACCGCGATCATCAACATGGCCGCGTTTACCGCATGACCGCTAAAGGGCGGCCGCTGCAGGAACCGGTTGCTATTGACGGTCAGCCGATTGCCAAATTGCTCGACAATTTGAAATCGCCCATCGATGGCATTCGCCATCGCACGCGTATTGAACTGAGTGAACGCGATTCCGCCGCCGTGATCGCGGCGACGCAGGAGTGGGTCAAACAGTTTGAACCGAATAAAAAAGAAGATGCGCACCATCTGCTCGAAGCACTCTGGTTGCATCAGCAACACAACGATCGGAATCTGGAATTACTGGGAGTTCTTTTAAAGTCTCCCGAGCCGCACGCGCGGATTGCCGCGAACACGGTGAAGCATTTGTGGTTCAATGTCGAAGGCACGATGCGTGGCGGTGTGATCGCGGAGTCCGAGGAAGCGGCGACACAAAAGTCGGGCATTCTCAGCGACACGCCTGACTTGACAACCATTCGCATCGGAACGATCCGCGAACGCATGCGATATGACGTCACGAAACTCACTGTGAAGCCGGGTAAGAAGGTGAAACTCACATTTGCTAACCCGGATTATATGCCCCACAATATGATGCTGGTGAATCCCGGGAAAGCCGATGAAGTTGGTTTGGCGGCGATTGCCTTGGGAGCCAGCGGGTTTTCGGTCGGTTTTGTTCCCGAGAGCAAAGAAATTCTCTGGGCCAGCAAGCTGGTTGATCATGGTCAGGAAGAGGTGATTGAGTTCGTTGCTCCAACCAAAGAGGGCGCGTATCCTTACATCTGCTCTTTTCCCGGGCATCACATGCTGATGCGGGGAATGATGTACGTAACCAACGATCTCAAGGATTTTCTCACCCGGAACTCGGAAGAGGAAGTGAAGATCACCAAATGGAAACTGGCTGATCTGGAAAAAGACGTGAAGCGTGTGGGCGAACATCGGAATTTTTCGAGGGGACAGGAGATCTTCACAAAGCTTGCCTGTGCCCAGTGTCACAAACTGGATCAGAGCAGCGTGACCCTCGGCAAGAATCTCTCCGTCGGTCCCAATCTGGACGAAGTGGTGAAGAAGCACAAGCAGGACGCCAAAGCGATCCTGGCTGAGATTCTTGAGCCCTCCCGCAAAATTGAGGATAAGTACAAAACGGTACTGCTCCTGCTGGAAGATGGACGGAGCCTCAACGGGAACATCGTTTCTGAAGATGAAACTTCGTTGACACTCGTCACGGGGCCGCCACAAGTGAAGGAGCAGAAGGTTCTGAAGAGTACGATCGAATTTCGACGTTCCTCACCCATTTCGATCATGCCGGCCGACCTGCTGAATACGTTGGACAAAGAACAGATTCTCGATCTGCTCGCGTTCGTACTCTCAGGCGGAAACGCAAAAGACGCTGCATTCCATCATCATCATTAAAAACGGTCAGCGTTTCTACAAGAGATCGACTGCAAGTGGTATCTATTTCACAGATCGAGCTGGACGCGCATTTCGACGACGAGGGGGTCTGGAAAGATTCCTGAGGGGCGGTTGTGGATCATGAATCGTCGTCAGCATGCAAGCGTCTTGCTGATCTGTGGGAAGTCCCGCTTTATTTTCAAGATTGATTATTTACGACACTTTGAGATCGGGCGCATCACCGGGTTTTTCGACGTCGGGTGATGCTTTCGTTTTTTACCGATTGACGGCGCTATGTGAAATCGCCGTGAATTGATGGTGTGCGTTTGTTATTTGATGTAAATCTCTTGCATTAACTGCTTTAAAATGCTATGTTTCTTGCGCGCTCCTACTATTTCAGAACCTTACTTCCCGATTACAGTTGCCTCGAAGTCTTTAGAGACTTGGGTTTCCGGTGGTCGTTCCTGCTGATTCACATCTTTCTGAAACATCTACTACGATTTCCGCCAGGCATGGATAGCGCGTTGTAAGTTTAATCGTCTGCTGCCCAAGGATTAGGCACGGTCTGGTGAATGTGTCAGCATATTACGCGGCTGCTAGATGGCAGGTCCTGTGAGATGTGCTGATTCATCACTGATTACCCGTAACCGACGATTATGAGCCGTGTCCGGCACGGCGTTTGCCTTTGTTTTGTGTATTCAGAGGCAATGTAGCAGTTCCGTCTAAATTTATTGTTGAGGAATGATAGACGATGAGGATCGCTCCCTATCAGTCAAATGAGAGTTTCGATGAAATGTTCGCTCCCGATGGTCAGCCCCGACCCAGCGGCTCTCTGTTTGTCGAACGCCTGCAGTCACTGTCGGATGGAAGTTTACAGCAACGACAAAAAGCTGCCGACCTCTGTCTTCAGAACATGGGAATTACCTTCAATGTTTACGGGCACGAGGCGGGTACGGAAAAAGTCTGGCCATTCGATCTTCTGCCGCGGATCATCGACGCTCATGAGTGGGAGATGGTTGAAAACGGCTTGCGACAACGCATTCATGCGTTGAATCTGTTTGTCGACGATATCTACAATGACCGCAAAATTATCAAAGATGGGGCGATCCCGGAAGAGTTGATTCAGACGTCTAAAACATTGCGAAAGCAGTGTGAAGGATTTCATCCTCCCCAGGGAGTCTGGTGTCACATTACCGGCGTCGATTTGATTCGCGACCGCGACGGGCAGATCTACGTGCTGGAAGACAATTTGCGGTGCCCTTCCGGCGTGTCTTACGTGCTGGAGAATCGCGAGTTGATGAAACGGACGTTCGCTCCCGTCTTTCAAGGGATGTCGGTCGCGCCGATTGAAGATTACAACGAACAGCTTCTCAAAACCCTGCTGGATTGTGCGCCCGGTGGTGTGATTGATCCGACGGCAGTGGTGCTGACGCCGGGCATTTACAACTCAGCTTATTTTGAGCATACGTTTCTGGCACAGCAAATGGGCGTCGAACTGGTACAGGGTTCCGACCTGGTCGTCGAAAACGGGTACGTTTTTATGAAAACGACGCGTGGTCTGAGCCGCGTGGATGTAATCTATCGTCGAATTGACGATGACTTTCTTGATCCCAAAAGTTTTCGTTCCGATTCCACCCTGGGGGTCGAACATC
>NZ_CALFPF010000269.1 GCF_937919775.1 uncultured Gimesia sp. | reverse complement strand
ATGGCAGTTCAATACCACTTTCAAATGACCATAGTTTGTGCAGGATCTTAAAGCATCCCAATCCGACTCAATCGGGAGCATCTTTCCGCTACGAGCGTGTTTTACAACTGCAGCTGACGGGGACAAGTATTGTCTGGAATGTGCCCAATAAATTTGGCAAAACGGTTCAGCGCTACGTTATTCCCACCACGATCGCAACACCTGTCGCTCCTACGGATGATTTGCCGGAAGGTGGGTATAAAATCCAGCCGACTTCGTTGCGCTATTATCATGAATCGTATGGCAGCGCGTTTACAGAGACTGGAGCTTTTCACCAGGTTGCCGGGAAAATTATTCCACTTGCGCAATTGCAAATCACGCGTTGGCCACATCCGGTTTACAAAGATGATGGCCAGTCTCCTGTGAGCGCTGGTGCCAAATGGATCGATTCGGCAAATCAGATTGATGCCGCTCGCTGGGCTCAGATGAATAATGGAGCCGACCCTTCGATTGTGGTGACATGTGGTAAAGAGATGAATCCGACGCGAGAGGAACTCGAAGCGGCGGCAGCGATGTTTGAGCAGAAATATGGAGGCACTGAAAATACGGGTAAGGCTATCTTTACCACAGGAGAACAAGTTGTCGCGCTGACAGCGACCCCCAGAGAGATGGCTTATAATGAGTCGTTTGTTCAATTAAGGGATGCGATTCTAGCTTTGCACGGTGTTCCAGGGATTGCCGCGGGCATTTCTGATGGTGGAAGTTACGCTGCCTTTTACGCGAGTTTAAAGCAATTCATTTCCCTGACAGTTCAGCCAATTCTGGATTTATTAGCCGAGGATGATACGGAGCATTTGGCGCCTCAGTTTGGGAAAAATTTGACAATTGAAATTGAAGCAACTCACATAGATGACCCTGATATACTGGAAAAACGTCTGGCGACAGATATCCGGGCGCAGATAATCAAAGTCGATGAGTTACGAGCCATTCGCGGCTTGCCTCCCTTAGGAGCCGCGCGAGGAGGGGATCAATTAGTCTCTCAGGAAATGAAACATCAGCCGCCCGCTCAGGAGTCGAAAAGCAATGATTCCAGTCCTCCGGTTTTACCTGCGGACAAAGCAGTTCTGAACACGACGAAGCTGCAATTCCAGAATCGGCTGACCAGACACTCAACTCGCTAACTGATCCATTTTGTTCTTATTTCTCAGATTTCGCGATTAGATAACTGACGAGACAGCCGCTGATGATATTCACTGTGACTGCTGCGATGGGGATCCACTGGAAACTGATGGGGTCTAAGTCATTTTCGGTGAAACCAGGCACAAAAATGGGGCCGGAAAACGCAATTAAAATGGCAGTAATTGTTCCAAGGATCGCACCGACTAAAACTCCTGCAGGTCTGGCAAAAGGGACAAACAGTGCGAAAAAGAATAAGCAAAAAATCGGGGTCGTCAACAGGTTCGCAGTTTTATTCGTCACCGCGGTAATGTTTCCAGGTATCTTTCCCATCACTGAACTAGATAGTACTACAACTGTGCCTATCCCAAATGCGAGTAATCGGGCGGCAAGAACATGTCCTCTTTCCGTTTTGGGTGTCCGTCCAAAACGATCGAGAAAGTCTGTCATGACTACAGCTGTGATCGAGTTCACTCCAGAGTCGATACTTGACATGGCAGCGGCAAACATGGCAGACACGACACAACCTGATATCCCAACAGGAAGATGGTACGCAATGTAATGCGGAAAAAATTTGTCAGCGTCTTTTTTGAGATCAATTCCTGCAGGAATTTGGTTGGGAAATTCCTTGAAATATCCTAATAGTGCAAAGCCGACCATTGCGAGAGTGAGTGATACAACAACAGAAACGATCAATTGAACGGCCAGTGATTTTCGTGCTGCTTTTGCATCCTTAGTTGACATAAATCGTTGTACAGAAACCTGGTCACCACATGAGGTGGCAACATACCAGATCAGGATCGACAGAAATGTACCAACGTAAGTAACCCTCGTTGATGGATCAAAACTAAAAAATGGTTGAGTGTCCCAGTTATTGTCCCACTCTGTTGGGAACCAGCTAAAGCCACCTAAGTGATAGGAGATCGTTGCGATTACCAGCAGCGCACCTCCAAATAACAGAATAGTCTGGATCAAATCCGTAATAACAACGGCACGCATTCCACCCAGAGAAGTATAAATGATGGCGACAGAGCCGGTACCCAATACAATATAGGGGATCCATTCTTCACCTACATTGAGCATGGTGGTAATCGCTTTAGCAGTCAAATAGACGAGTAAAGACATCCAGATCAAGCGCAGGACAACAAACATGATCGCGCCCAGCAGGCGAATGCCTAACCCCAGTTTTTCTTCGAGAAGCTCGTAGGCACTGGTCACGCGTTGCTTCATATAGACTGGCAACATCACAAACCCGACAATGATAAAGATAAATGGCATTGCCAGATCTTTAACCAGGTACACTGGCCCTCTACCAAGGATTTCTCCTGGTGTAGAGAGATAGGTGATTGTGCTGAGCAGCGTGGCGAATAAAGAGACCCCAATCAAAAAGGGGTTCATTTGGCCGTTTCCCACAAAGTATTCCGAAGTATCTTCCTGCCCTCTGCTAAAATACCAGCCCAAAAAAATCGTGGAGACAGCATAAAAGGCGATGATCACCCAATCGAAGGGATGTAACCCTGTATTCAACTGGAGAGGTTCTGGAGTAAGCGGTACTGAGGAATCCGCTGCTGACGCTGGAGTGATTAAGAGTAGAAAAATCAAAAGAGACAAATAAAATTGTACCGATTTCAAGATGCTGATTCCTACTTAATTTGCACAGATAGGGGGCAGATGCCAGTCTATGTTATTCTTTTTATGAGCAGAATTTATATCCAGTATGGTCACATTGGGTTATGATTTCAATTCTGTTGAATCAGAGTACGGTGTAAATAACGTAGATCTCTAACTATGCTTAATTGGGCACTGATCATAAAATGAATTTGTCACTACCGGTATCTATTCCATTTATGGGTTGAGAGATAATAAACACAATGTCTAATAACAACAAAGTCGTTTTCAGTAAAAAAAGGACATGGAGTCACGACTTACCAATTAGCTTTTTGATGCAGCAGGGCGTGGAAAATCCAGGTGTGCTTTCGTTAGCCGCTGGACTAGTTGATCAGAACAGCCTGCCTGTTGCAAGAACGAAAGAAGCTTTCGATCATCTCTTTTCCGATTCCAAGACCGCGAAAGAAGCTTTGCAGTATGGCACTACAGCGGGCGCATTATCATTAAGGTCGCTTTTACTTTCACATTTAACCAGGCTTGAGCAAAAGTCGGCTGACGAATTAGGAATTACGGTTGATAACATCGTAGTTACTACTGGCTCCCAGCAGTATCTATCATTGCTTGGCGAGGTGTTGTTTGACCCGGGTGATATCTGTCTGGTAGCAGCTCCTACATATTTTGTATTTCTCGGAGTTTTGCAGGGATTAGGCGCGCGAATTATTTCGGTCGAAACTGATGAATCTGGGATGCGCATGGATTCGCTGGAAGCAACCCTCGATATGCTGGAATCGCAGGGACAATTACCCAGAGTCAAAATGATTTACCTTGTGAGCGATTATGAGAACCCATCTGGAGTTTCACTTTCTCAGGATCGACGCAAGCAGGTTGTAGAAATAGCACGGAAATGGTCTGAACAGCAGCGGATTTTCATTTTAGAGGATCTGGCATATCGCGAACTTTGTTATGACGGGCCGGTTGTACCCAGTATTCGAAGTTTTGATCCGACAGGTGAGACTGTAATTTTGACACAGACATTTTCCAAAAGTTTTTCACCTGGTTTAAGAGTTGGTTTTGGTGTGGCTTCGGAAGAAGTCTGCGCTGCAATTCGAGATAAAAAAGGAAACGATGATTTTGGTTCTACAAATATGAGCCAACATATTCTGGCTGTCGTCTTACGCGAAAATTTATACTATGACCATGTCGAACATTTAAAGACAGTTTATCTTGAGAAACGGGACTGCATGTTGCAAGCTGCTGAAACTCATTTTTCGAATATGCCGGGAGTCCATTGGGTTCATCCGCACGGAGGCCTGTATGTGTGGATGACATTGCCCGAGTCCATTGAAACGGGCTTTAAGAGTCCATTATTTCAAAAAGCAATCCACGAAGACAAAGTGATGTATGTTCCTGGTGAATTGTGTTATGCCGTTGACCAGGGACTCAGTGGAAGTGAACAACCTTTAGTCCAGAAAAATCATATGCGTCTCACCTTTGGTGTACAAAATCTTGAGGGGATAGAAGAGGGAATACGGAGACTGTCGACGTCCGTTAAGTCATTTATGTGAAATAGCTTAAGTTCTATAAAGATGGGTGCGGCATACGGAGAGATTGCTAAATGAGGAATTGACTCAAGCGAATTTAACGGTTGTGACGATAACGCAAGCAGGGTTTTGTGATCAATGATGCGATTTCATTTCCGAAATCGGAATCTTTTATCTCATGAAACAAAAACGACAGGATTTTCTCTATAAGCAAGAAGATTAATGGGCATTTGTGATTCCTGCCATTCTGGATGTTGCCGATCATTTGCTGTTCCCATCTCTGGTGCAGACATTCATCGTTTTATGCATGATCAGAAATCATTTTGGGATTTTGCCTGTCGCTGGGAAGATTCCGAGGGTTTAATTTCACGTAATCTTGCTCCGCATTTCTTTTTTGCAGATGACCCCGTGGTTCCATTCGTGATTTGCTTAAAGCATGTGCCCAGTCTGTCATTCCCGGGAACAACCAAGTGTCGTTTTCTAACGGAGTGTTTACCAGATGAAGAACATCCCAAGGGTTTGGGACGTTGCAGTATTTATGGTAGCCGTCCGCATACCTGTCGAAGTTTCCCTGCCAAACTGAACGATTCCAATGAACTGGCAATTCTCTATGATATTCCCAGTAATGGACGAGATGGAGAACCGGCCTACGACTTATGCCCCCGCCAGTGGGAAGCATCGGATTTAGAACCGAATGATACGATCCAGAGCCTGGTAATCGCTCAATACGAAATGACATTTTTCAGTAAAATTGCAGCGATCTGGAATCAGAATCCGGGAGAGTGGAACCGTTTCCCGGAATTCGTTGACATCATCTATTCAAATCGAATCTCTTCAGGTCCTGAAAAGCACTCGAATCGGTATTCTGCAGAAATGGAAGAACAGAGTTTGCATTCTACGGAAGACTCTGAGCCATTCCGCAAAGCGGCCTGAGCGGTTAATTTGCTTTCAGGTAAGAGCCTTCATTGGCAGGCTCCCTAAGCTGTCTGGTTGAGTTCCAGTGAAAAGATTGGCTGTTTTTCCGTTAATTGCTGAACGGTTCGTCAATCCTTTCTGGCAGGTGATTTGCATTCTCAATTCAGAATCGGCGAATCAGCGTTAATCACTGCTTCTACAAATGCAAGATAGTCGCCGATCAGATTCACGCCTGATCCTGTCTTGCTTCCCGCCAGCAGATTGTAATTCCAGATTCATTCGTTTGAAATCAGAGTTACCTGTGAGTCGCGGTCATCTACTATTTCCCCCAGACAAGATCTGAATTGGAATTTGTGATCGGCCGAAATTTTCTATTGATTGCAGATTGAAAATAGTGAAAATCCCGAAGTTGTTCCAGCAATAAATCTCAAAATTTGTTTTCCAGGCATCTTGACCTGCAGGTGCCGAATCTTAAAACACTGCCTCATCGCAACCAATTGTTGTTTCTTTCAGAGGCAAATTGTGAATACAAAAAAAGCAGAAAACTCTTTGCAGGTCATCCTCAAAAGTCGGCAGAAAAATTTTGGTACTTTCTGCCGAATCGCCGGTAAGTCTTCAGATCTCTCTTTGGCTTGTCAAACCCAGCCGATGATCGATGAACGATTAATGTCCGCGCGTGCCATCATCAATACTCCGCGTGAGGATCGAGAAGGTGACATTATTGTTCCGCGGGGGGTGCATCTTGAAAATTTCCGCAAAAACCCCGTTGTACTTTGGGAACACGGTCTGGGAGAGATCACGCGTCCCATTGCCAAGTGTCAACATCCCGATGGCAACTTGGCATTGGAAGTTGAAGAGCATCAAATTTCCGCAACGTCTTACTTCACTGATAAATCATTGGAGTCATTGCAGATATTTCATCTCATTGTTGAAGGCCTGGTAAAGGATATTGCTCGACGTCACAGCGCAGGGGAACAGCTCGGCGAACGGGATATCCGAAGGCTGGATGAGACCGGACAGGGTCAGGACATCGTCCGTGACTATCGATCAAACCAGGGAATTGCTGCAGGGGGTGAATCTGTTTTAATGGCCCTGAGCAGCGGGTTCAGGGATGCCCGCGATAAAGAGATCGAGTCTACAAAAATAGCCGCGAGGGCAGAGATGGGGGAACGGGATCTTCAGCAAACACTCCCGGGAGAAGCACAGCGTCAGAACGAACTAAGGGCGAACAGCGAGGAAAAGAAAAGGGCGATGCTTGACGTCGAGCAATCACGGGATCGGCAGCTAAGGCAATTGAATGAATCTGAATACCAGGAAGAACAAACACCAATCTTTAATCGAATTCCAAACCCTTTTGTTCTTCCGGAGCGAGCGGCTCCGAGTCAGCAACGCCAGCCAGACCAGCGAGCTGCCGCAAATGCTGCCGACGCGGTAACACGATCCGGTATTGAGGTTGATCAGGCGCTTAAAATTGTGCTTGAAGCTGTCGCGGCCAATCAAAGCAGCATGGTTGCTACAATTGAAAGCAGTAAACTGATGGAGAAGTCTTACGCATGATCCTATCCTACGGCAACTACACACACGACGAGTACGAAGTCACCGTGAACATCACGATGCGCGGGCTGGAGAACCCAACTGGTTACGTGTATGGCGTGACAGAGACGTGGCAGATCACGGGCATTCTGCAAGCGGATTCGCTCGCAGCACTGCTGGTCAAACAGGCGGCACTGCAGGCAGCTTACCAGCTTCAGGATCAGAATGTACTGTGGACTTCCGGCAGCAGTAGTGTCGTTTACCAAATCCAGGCCGACCAGACATTGTACGGCGTGCGTGTCGTCAGCCCCCCCAGCTTCGCACAGGGGGCCGCACCAGGCGAACTGGTCAACCGCAGGCAATATCAGATCACGCTCGAAGCGGCGTACCTGTTCGATCTGGCAGCACTGGGAACACCAACCGCACCCTACACGCTGAATTACGAGCAATCGCTGTCATTTACCGGCAATGGTGGCCCTTCATTCGGGCATTTGCCGACGCTGACCGGGTTATACCAGAAGCAGATTCTGACCGAAACCAGCCTTGTTACCTGCCAGCAGACCGGCAGTAGAACAACTCTTAATGCGTACTCTGCACCAGACCCGCCGCTAGCAGTCTGTCCGGATATTCCCCTGACCCTGGTTTTCATTACCGAGATGTCG
>NZ_CALFPF010000268.1 GCF_937919775.1 uncultured Gimesia sp. | reverse complement strand
CATAATAGAGAGTATTAGAATTCACTTACCGAATTACCGATCAGATTATAGACTTCTGCCTGTCCTCTGACACTGTACAACATTTAATCTACGATTCTCTGCGACAACGCCACAAACAACGGCGATTTTTTTCAATATCGAGAAGCAACTTTGAACACGCACGAACACGAAGCGGCACCGGACAGGCTGGGCGAATATTTGATCGGCAAAAAAATAGGTGCCGGCGGCATGGGCTCCGTCTATCTTGCCACCAATGTCCACACCGATCAACAGGTTGCCATCAAAATCCTGCCGGGCGTGCTCGCGCGGGAAGCCGGTTTTGTCGAGCGATTTCACCGCGAAATCGAAGCCCTGAAAAAAATGCACAATCCGTATGTGATTGAATTTTATGACAGCGGCGTTGAAAATGAGATCTACTACTATGTAATGGAATACGTCGATGGTGAAACATTAACCAAACGGCTCCGACGCGAAAAACGCATCGACTGGAAAACCGTCGTCGATATTTCTATCCAGATCTGCTCGGCTCTGAAAGCGGCGCACGACGCCGGCATCATTCATCGAGACCTGAAACCTTCCAATCTGATGTTGAAAGACGACGGTACCGTCAAGCTGGCTGACTTCGGTGTCGCGCAGTTGTTTGCGACGGAAAAGCTGACAGTCACCGGCGGGATTATTGGCACCGCGGAATACATGTCTCCTGAACAGGCCGAAGGGAAACGCGTCTCACGACAGAGTGACCTGTATTCTCTGGGAGCCGTGATGTATGTCATGCTCACCGGGAGACCTCCCTTTAGCGGCAAAACCATGTTGGCCATTATTCAAAAACAGAGGTATGGTCAGTTTGATCGGCCCGGAAGATACGTTGATGATCTCCCGATCTGGCTCGAAGAAATCGTTTGTCAACTTCTGGAAAAAGATCCCCAGAAACGATTCCCGGATGCTTATGTTCTCTCCCGCCGCCTGCAGGATGTGTTGAACAAATATGAAATGTCGACCTCTGAAGATACCTATGCGCTTTCAGGAACAAACGCAGCATCCGTCACTCCCACCGTCGTGCAATCGGCTTCCGAACACGTAGCCGGCACGGGAACCCTGATGCAGGGTTTAATGCGGGCGCAACTCGAATCGGAAAGTACGGGATCACGACTGAGCCGACTGTTCGACAATACGTGGTTCTTAGTTGGAATTCTCACAGTCCTGCTGCTGGGCGGTTACTACTGGTTTCAGGAGCGTGAGCTTTCTCCACAGGAAATGTTTACTCAAGCAAAGATTATTCTGCAACAACCTGAAAACCCCGAATGGTATACCGCCCGCGATAAATATCTGCTGCCGCTTCTGGAAGCAGATCCTGATCAATGGAAAACTAACGTGGAGCCGGAACTCAAAAAAATTAAAACTTATGAAATTCGTTCCAGAGCAGGCATCACTGCCAAACGCAGATCGCGCACCGGACCGCAAAATGAGCCACAGCGTTTTATTACCCTGGCACAGCATTATATGGAAACCGGCAATTTAGTTCAGGCTGAAATCATTCTGTCGGCTTTAGTCGATGTCCTGCCCGAAAAACCCGATCAGAAAGAAATGCGCGACCTCGCTTTACAGATGCTTAATGATATTCGTGAGGACCCGCGCAACAAAGCCGAACGATTTATCATGCTGACTCAATCAATGGCAAAAGCCGACGCCCTGGTTAACGAAAAGAACTACAAAGAAGCAGCCGCCGTCTGGAAAGCACTGATCGTGTTATACGAACAGGAGCAGAATGAACAAGTTCAGAAAATTGTAAACCTCGCTAAAGAAAATCTCGCCAATCTGCCGAAACCGGTTCCGGCAGAACAAGCCACAACAGACTCCCAGAAAGCCAGTCCCGAGAATGAATGATCAACTCAATCTGAAAAATTATATTCGCGAAATCCCTGACTTTCCCAAACCGGGAATCCTTTTCCGGGATATTACGCCCCTGTTAGCCGCGCCGGCCGCCTTTCAGGAAGTCATCGACCGCCTGACTGATTACTACCGTGACAAACAGATCACGGCAATCCTCGCAGCCGAAGCCCGTGGCTTCATTTTCGCAGCGCCGCTCGCGCTCGCTCTGGGCGCACGATTCATTCCCATTCGTAAACCGGGGAAACTCCCTTTTGAAACCAGGGCTTTCCATTACGAACTGGAATACGGCTCTGATTCACTGGAAATGCACACCGATTCCATTCATGCCGACGATCGCGTGCTGATCGTCGATGACCTGCTCGCCACCGGAGGCACAATTCTGGCCTGCATTGAGCTGGCGAAACATTCGAAAGCGGAAATTATTGGCTGTGCGTTTCTGATTGAACTGACCTTTTTGAAGGCACGCGACAAAATGAATGGCTGCGATGTCTTTTCTCTTATTCACTATGACGGTGAATAACAGCAAGACCTCTTAAGGAACCCAGATCGCAGCCGGACTTTCACCATGCGCAGGATGCTCCACACGTCGCGCTTTAATTCGTACGTAAGGCGCGACGTAACGTCCTCGATGGCGAAAGTGCCCTACCGGGGCACTCGGGTCGGCGCGAACCGGCTCACGCAAATCCTCGATCACAAAACCCTGTCTGCACAAACCGCCTGTCAGTTGCTCCCAGCGATGCAGATATTCGGTCGCGCCTTCTTCCCGATACGAACGGTCGTCCCCTTTGGGTAAAGGTCCCTGCTGATAGTATTCCAGACCGATCACATACGTATTCTGCTGATCCCGATTCGTAATCTGCAAACTGGTGGGAGTTTTATGCTGGCTGATATACAGCCCCCCCGGTCGCATCACACGCGACACTTCCCGGTAGACGGCTTCCACATCCGGAACATAACAGGTACTCACGGGTTGATGCACAATATCGAACTGGGATTCGCGCAGCGCAGACAAATCATCCATTGACGTTTCCAGAATCCGCACCTGCAGTCCCCGCCGCCGCGCTTCCTGTTCGTCCAGTTGCAACATCTTATTGCTCAGATCAACGACCGTCACTTGCGCCCCGGCGGAAGCATACAGAATCGACTGCCAGCCGCCTCCCGAAGCCAGACAGAGCACCTGTTTCCCTTCGACGGAAGCAGGCAGCCAGCCGCGGGAATCCAGTGTTTTCAAAGGCGCGCGGCACTCTTCATCGGTGGCAACCTTCGTAAACTGGCTGCGGATCTCTGCCAACCGATTCCAGGCAGCACGGTTAAGGGGCAGGTGGGACATGCGGAAGTCTCATTTACATGTGCTGTGATTAAGATTCCTGAGTCTGCGTTTGACTCTGTGCATCCAGCAGGGCTCCCGCAAAGGTCACCAGATCCCCTTTGCCGCGGGCGACTTTCTGCAAGACTTCCAGATGGTCTGTTTTCCGGCACAAATCGGTAAAGGAAAATGTATTCGGATCTTCAAACTGGCTCAGATAGGTTTCCGCCAGTTCGATGGCCCGATCATTCTGGTTGACGCGCGTCAGCAGATCGATCAAAACATAGGCAATCATCTGCTTGTCTTCATCATCCGGTTCCAGCTCAAGCTTCTTTTCAAAATAAGCAACCCCCAGGCTGCGATCATTCTCATTCCCTACCAGCGCTTTGAAAAAATTCAGATGGGCCGGATAAAAATCTTCAAACGGACTTTCACCCGGATATTGAAACTGTTGATCCAGGCGGGAACCGTATTCGCAGAGTTCGATCACTTTCGGCATACTCGGATCATCGTCCGACAAAAGTCGGGCGAAGCGCACGACCGAATTCAAATGTGAAACGTCAATATGGTAACTGCCCCCTTCAAACATCCAGTCCCGGCCGGCCATCAACTCCCGCAGATTGTCAGCCGGCGGCGCCATGGGAAGTTTCTGCTGAACCTGGTACTGCAGGGATTGAACCAGATCACCATAAAGCTGATCGACCAGTAACCGCGCGATCTTCTGTCGTCTTTCCGGGTTGAACTGCGCATTCATTTGATCGAAAACGGTAATTGTATTACAGATGCCATTCACCTGCAGCATGATTTCAAACCCTTTTTCCGGATTTGCGCCTTCATACACGCAAACCTGAATCAGCTCTTCGGACTTGCCTTCGGGAATGGTGCGCGGATTGATTTTGTCCAGCGCGGCGGCAACCAGATCCGGTTCCTGAATCGTCTGAAAATACAGCCAGGCATCGGCGTAGAGTTTTTCTACCAGGAACAGACTGCCGACTTCGCGGGCAGCTTCGATATAGGCCAGCTCGAACTCTTTTTTCTGTTCTTCGGGAACATAATCAAACGAAGTCGGCTGCAGCAGTTCAAGCCCCATCGACTGCTTCTTTTTCATCAGCAAGGCATCAAACAGGCGATGATAATTTTTCTGCGCAGTTAACGTTTCGATCAGCCGTTCCAGCACGGCTTCCGGAGATTGCTGCTGTAATTCTTCCAGGGCTGCAAATACATCTTCAGACATGATTCTTCTCTTAATTGTGATCGCTTCAGGAAAACGGAATTCTGACTGGCATCGATCGCGATACGAACCCTGCCAAAAGACTGCTTCCAGATCGCGTTCAATTTAATCGTATCAGGTTCAACACTATTTATACCCAGTTCAAACGGCTTTGGAGATACAACCTGAATTCAGGCTAATCATCGTGTTCAAGCCTCTTGCCAAGTCCGATTACATGATCATTGCCGTATCCAATTGCTTCGTAAAATGCGATGACTTCTTTGTTTGACTCACGAACTTGCAAATTAATTTTAGGACACCCTTTTTCCTTAATTCGTAACTCAACCAATTCCATTATTTTACGTCCAAAACCTTTTCTCTGATAGCTGGGGGAAACAGCAAGATAGTTGATCCAGCCTCGATGACCTTCATAACCTCCCATGACTGTCGCCACAATCGAGCCGGAAAGCTCACCAACCAGAAAGAGATCCGGATCCACTTTTATTTTTCTTTGAATATCCTTTAAGGGATCATTCCAAGCCACTACCAGATTACATTCTTCCCACAGGTTTATAACAGCCTCCTGGTCCTGCAATTTGAATTCTCGTATTACCATGACAACAAGAACCTCTTATGACCTGAAACCGTCACAACACCCTGAACTCATTTGATTTCCACTACAACCCGTATTCTCAATGTGTAACAGAAACTGCTGAACTTCCCCGTCACAGGCAATCACACGCAGTCAATTTCCAGGACGCGTATTCTATTGAACAAAACCAGCGCAGCCTGCAAACAGGAGGACGAACGCTTTCGCAAACTCCATTGTAAGAATTCTCATCGGCTCTGAGTACCCTGCCAATCGAGAAAGAGAGAATTCATGTTATTTCGCGTCAACTACTCGACGAACAGTAACGGCGTTAAATCGCCATTCGTATCAAATCGCCCGATCACGGATTCATAATGGGTATTATGTCCCAAAACCGCACGCGCATGTTCGCCTTTCTGCAAACTGCGATAGACCAACAACTGATGTGCACCAATTCGCAGACGATGCCCGGAGGCTTCGTCTCGGGCAGAGATTTTGCCCCCCTCGCTCACGGTCAGATTGGTCCAGTCCGCCGGTTTCCGCTTCAAATCTGGTTCCCAATCTATAATCAACGGAGCATAAAGGGCGTTCGCTGTCGAGACTTGCTGATGCAAGACGAGCTGACTCTGATCGTTCAATGTCAGACTGCCGGGCTTAAAGAAATCCCGCTCCTGGGTCAGTCCGATCGGAAAGACACGCGCAGACAAGCCTTTGGTTTTGAGCGATAACTCATGGGTCTCACCATTCAGTGTGCCTGCAATTCCCGGAGTCACCGGAATCAGGGAACGATACTCGAGATTCGCGGGTTCCGTTCCCGTCACAATATCAGACAGGAAGGCAAAATGCTGATTGCGCGGCAACAGAATCTGGCGTTCCAGTTTGTATCCCGACTCCAGTTCCATATGCAGTTCTAAATAATCTGCATCCTCATCGGAATTCCAGCAGACAGCACTCCATTCGCCATCGCCTGAAACAGACTGACCGTCAACAGTCAATGAAAATTCCCAGCGGCCTTCGAACAACAACTTGCCCATCGCAGACAGACTCAGCACAGGTAAATCACCATTCCAGGTTACAACCAGCAGATTTGAAGAATCCGACCAGTAATTCCGCAGGACTGCCCATTCAGACCAGTCAGACTGATGTGCAGGACAGCCAGCCGATTGAATCAAGAAACGGGAACGTTTTTTTTCGGATGCCAGTGCTTTCAAATACTTCCTCTCCGCGCTTCTGCTGGGGAGCCCCGCAAAATAAGCGGCTAAAGCCAGCAGGATATGATGCGCTACCGCATGGATCGGAGAAAGGCCCAATTTCCCAGAAACATCACACGCAGCAATAAGTCTTTCAATCGATAACTGGAACCGATCTCGCGCTTCCTTGTCCCAGACCGGCTTCTCCCAGACTTGGCCGATGTATAATGCTCGCGTCAATGGAGCTAACCAGAAATCCAGGCGGGGAAGAATCTCCGCATGGGGGGTGCCGTCAGTATCTGTGCGGTCAAAAAAACAATCGCGCAGATTTTGTTGTCCCAGTTGGCGAAAGTTTTTTGCTCCGGAAATTTCCGAGAACAGAAAACCTGACCGCCACGGCAATTCGGCAGATATCAGAATCACCTGATCTTCAGAGGTCTCTGAAAAGTCGGTCTCTTCCAGATTGAAACACAACGAGACAGCGGCGAACAGACAATGACGCCAGACGCTCACCAATGTCGAAGGGGCTAATCGAAACCCGATATTTTCAAGTAATTCGATCAACAGTAATAACTCGTAAGGCCGCATCGGTTCCGCAACCGTCACCTGATCCAGCCAGCCCACCAGCAGGCGGCTGACTTCGTCCCAGCTCAATTTCGGTGTCGTTTTTCGCTTTCCGTTTTTGGATGCCTTTTGAATCTTTTCCGGTAACTCTCTGGCCGACTTGACCAGATTGATTAAATCGGAAGTGCGGCAGGTTTCTTCCACAGCCTCTTCAGACCAGAGAGCAGCCCACAGCATTTCGGAAGCATATTTGCCCCGTTTCTTCTGCTTAGAAATTTCTTTGAGGCGCGAACATAACCCTTTGCTGAATCGACTCAAATCTCCCGCCACGGCCCCCTTCATTAAATCACCGGTCGGCTTTGCCTTCCATTGAATCGCCTGCAGAAATTCTTCATCCGACAACGAACAGAGCTGTGGGGGTACGGACTGACCAAATTCGATTGACACTGTTTCTTCCATTTTATGTTTCCCCAGCAACACTTGAGAGTTTCGCTCAGAGTACATTTCTGACAGGATCGCTTGAGCGGGCACCGAAAAAGCCACGCATTGAGGACGGGTAGAGAAACCCCTTACGCAAAATGCGATAGCTAGAGACTATAGGGTAACGGGATTTTCTGTGAAATCAATTGATCCAGCCCCCATTCATCATTACACGGGAGACATGTGACCGGGAATTTAACAAAAGATCACTGCTTGAGAGGCGATCTGAAAGGTCAGGCAATTGAATCAAGGCCATATCGGCTCGTTTTCCGACTGCCAGCGAACCAAGCTCCTCAGACATTTCCAACGCACGCGCCCCGGCCAGAGTACCACATTCCAGGATCAATTCCGTAGAGACCGCTGGAAACTTCTCGCGCAGGAAGAGTAACTCATTCCAGAGGTTTAAATCCGGGTTGGATGCCCGGCTGTCAGTTCCAATCGCTATATTGATCCCGTGCCGAATCATTTCCAGCCAGGGATGGGGGGGATGTCCAAAATAATGATGGGTTCGCGGACAGTACACAACGGAAATCTGTGGCGACTGCTGCAGAAATTCGATTTCCGTTTCACCAAAATAATTACCGTGAATGGCTAACGCAGACGTTAATTCTGAGAGCGGCGCCAGATAATCGTACATCCGAACCCCATCGCTTAAAATTTGCGGATCCCAGAGCCCCAGTTCGGTCAGCAGTTCAGCAAACGGCCCCTGTTTGTGTTCCAGCAGTTCCAATTCTGCCCGCGTCTCTGCCAGATGGACGGCAACAGGCGAGCCCTGGTCGCGGGCCAGCTGAATCAGTTTCAGATATAAATCGGGATGCACGCTGTATGGAGCATGCGGACTCAGCCCCGGATGAATGCGAAATAGATCTTCCTGAACCGGAAGATGCTCCAAAAAATCAGCGGCGATGCGTTCCTGTTCCGCAATCCGACCGGCAGAAAAACCGAGACACTCCCGAAACACAACCGCATGCGGAGCAGACTTTGCCTGTTGTAACAACTGCAGACTTTCGTCGCTGGTCGCGATTTCTCCGAGACAGGTCGTCCCCGCCTCTAAACTTTCTTTGATCCCTTCAAGAATGCGTTGTTCCACGGAAACAGAGGATTCAAATCGCGACTGCATAATCGATCGAATCCAGTCGGTAAACGGAGCCGCCGGCGCTAACGGATGTCTGAGGTGACTGAATTCCAGATGCGTATGCGCATTAACCAGCCCGGGAATCAAAGCGGTATTTCCCAGATCCATCGCCCGGGGATGATCGCCTGCATAAACGGCGGCAATCCGGGAGCCTTCGACTTCCACGATGGCCCGTTCCAGCGGCGGTCCTTCAACGGGGAAAACCCAGCGTGCTTTTAAGATCTGACGTTCCAAGATACTGCTTTGATCAAAACGAAGGTTGAGGCGTTCAGAAAAATACGCCTGATAGTATAAGCAGTCAGAAGCTTATTTGGTATCGGTCAGACGACGATCAAAGGCAGACGAAGTCAAAGATTCTACAGAAGTCGATTTCTGATCGGCGCGCGAATTTGACTGCAGCACCACCCAACGCAATAACACAATCGCCACAACAGCACTGATCACCAGTAACGGCCAGGAATACCGCAAGCCATCCGGCCCCATCGTTACAAAATGCTGTAATCCATTTTCAGGAACCCATGTTTCAGGAATACGCCCACGCAACACGGAAAGGGAGTTATAGATAAAGTGAAAAATCACTCCCGGAAACAGGCTGCGACTGTGAACCGCCATTAATCCCAATGCCAGACCCAGCAAAGTGGCGTTAAACACCTGCTGTGGAATCATATGCATCGCACCAAACGTCACACTCGACAGAATAATCGCCAGCCAGGCACGTCCACGACGGCCAAATCCGCTTAAAATGAAACCACGAAACGCCAGTTCTTCACAAACCGCCGGCGCAAATGCAAACGCCATCAGAATCAACCAGATCGGCTGATTCGGATCGGACATGCTTTTTAAAACAGCCACCGTACCTGCAGGCAAGGCGGGGAAAAACCAGTCCAGACTCGACGCTAATTCCAGCGACAAAGGATGCAACACGAAAGGCAGCAATAACCCGACTCCCAGAAATCCGAGGCTGGGCAGATACAGACGGAACGTTTTTCTGACGCTGGTCGTCAGCATAATTCCCATCATCAAAGCGGGAGTCGCAATAATCGCCAGTTGCTGAATCATCAAGAGCTGCATCATCCGCAGCGGACGCTCTGCATCCGTTGCCATCTGAATAGCCTGACTCATGGTATTCATCACGCCAAACTGTAACAGCATGATAATCACAAAACAGAAGCCGGCTTCTGCAAAGCTGGGCAGCGCATCTTTGGTCCGCATCAGATGACGTAACCAGAGCCCCACTTCAAACCGTTCGGCTTCTCGGAACAGCACATCTTCGCGCTGAAATTGATCGATGGCCCACCAGAGTGCCAGCAGGCTGTAACCGACGCTCGTGACTAAAACGGGAATCGCATACACGTAAAGAATTCCCGCATTGACCGATGAAAGCAACATTCCCTTCAATAGTAACGCCACCCCCACAACGGGCATTAAACTGTAAAAAGCATTGATTTCCACGGCCGGTGATAAACAGAAGACAGTCAGCCCAATCGTGACCATTAATAACGGCGTGAGATAATATTGACCCTCTTTGCTGCTGCGGGCAAAAGTCGCCAGCGCCAGACAGAGTGCACTAAACAGAGCAGAAAGCGGAATCAGCAGCACCACAATCCAGAACAGAGCGGAATACGAAGGAAACGACAGATCGCCAATCTTGGAAAGCGCACCGGATCCGGCCAGATTGACCATATGCCGCCCGGTAAAACCCATACTCGCCAGATTCAACAGAGCCGTCGAGATGCTGAAAATCAGCACGGTTAAAAACTTGCCTAATACAATTTCTGTACGCTTGGCGGGAGAGATCAACAGTGTCTCCATTGTGCCTCGTTCTTTTTCACCGGCCCCCAGGTCAATCGCCGGGTAAAAAGCGCCGGTTGCCGCCATGATAATCAAGAGTGCCGGAAACAGTTTGCTCCAGAGGTTTGCCGCCAGTTGTTCGTCTTGTGCCAGATCGATGGAATCCGGATTAATCGGCGTGGGCAACGATTCAGGAAGGTTGGCCCGGCTCAAACGATCCCGCAGAATTGCTTTCTCCCAAGATCGCATGACTTCTTCTACCCGCCGGTAGGCAATCATGGATTTTTCATCGGCACTGTTTTCCAGAATTAAAGGCCGCAGGGAATCTGCCGGATCAAAGTCAATCGGTTCATGCCGCGCCAGTTTTGCACTGACCAGTTCAATTTCCTTCGAAAGTCCCTTGGGAATCAGGATCAAAACCTGAATCCGGCTTTCAGCAAACAGCTTGCTGAGCCGTTCATTGGTCTCGGTGATTTCGCGCGCCAACAGGTTTTCCTGCTGGAGGTCTTCCTGATCTTCAATCTGCTTCCACTGCTTGAGTAATTCCTGATGCTTTCTGAGAACCACTTCCAGCTTATGCGCCTGTTCCAGTATTTCCTTTTGCTGCGCATCCTCAGACACATCTGCCGCAGCGTCGGCTTTTTTAACAGGCTCAATGTCTGTGATCACGCGCAACTTCTCTGCGTCGGAAGGAATCCTGAACCAGTTGGAAACAAAGTGGTCCCCTTCCAGTAACTGCGGATGCTTCGGCAGATCGCTGGCTCCCAGCACGACGACATTGCGCGGCTGTTCGGAAAACAGCACGGTCATCTGCACCATCCCGATGCCCATCGCCGGGTAAAGCAGCAGCGGAAGCACTGCGACCATGAACAAAGTACGCCGGTCGCGCATCTGATCCTTCAGTTCACGCAGCAAAATGAGTTTGATATTCTTCCACTGTATCATCTGAATTATTGAGCCTTCATCGCCAGCTGGTCTTCATGCTGTTGAATTAAACTAAAGAACAGTTCTTCCATATCCGATTCATGGTATTGTTCTTCCAGTTCCGGAATACTGCCGATCGCCAGGATTTTTCCCTTATAGATCACAGCCACACGGTCACATAACTTTTCGACTTCCCGCATGATGTGTGTGGAAAAAATGATGCACTTGCCTTCGTCGCGCAGCGCTTCGATGGTTTTCAAAACCGCACGCGCCACCAGAACATCAAGGCCGGTTGTCGGTTCATCAAAGATCAGCACGGGGGGATCATGAATGATGGTCCGGGCAATGGAAACTTTCTGCTTCATCCCGGTCGACATCTTCGAACCGAGCATATCTCTGATATCCTGCATCTGCAGAGTTGTAAAAATGCGGTCCAGCCTCTGCTGTAATTCATTCTCTTCAATGTCATACAGACGACCGAAATACTCTACCATTTCCCAGGCCGTCATTCGATCATAGATGCCGGTATTGCAGGACATGAAGCCGATGTGAGTCCGCACATCCTGAGGCTGTGTCAGCACGTCATAGCCGGCGACCGTCGCCTTGCCTCCCGTGGGCTGCAAGACAGTGCTCAGCATGCGGAGACACGTCGTTTTACCGGCACCGTTCGGGCCCAGTAAACCAAAAATTTCACCAGCCTCGACATCAAAACTCACGGAATCGAGCGCGACGATGCTGCCACGACGCAAATCATCGAAACTCTTGCTAAGCTGATCGACGTGAATCATATCCGTCCACTACCCCTAATGACTGCGGAATCAGAGTGTCCGCATCGCGCTGACAAACTGAATGATGAGGCTTACTTATACGTGATTATTAATAGTAAGCATAGCCTATCACCGCGAATCGGCGTGTTTGAGGTGTTACTCTGATCGATTTTCTCTCAGTTGAGTACGGGCAGAGGAACGCGACCTGAACCTTTCGCAGGACCATTAGAATCGGGATCATCGACATATTCATAAAAGACATTGCGTTGCCGCGGAATATATCCCGATTCTGAAATACAGCGTCGAATTGTATCAACTGTCAAATGATGAGTCGTCCCTGCCTGAGACACGACGTTTTCCTCAATCATCAGACTCCCCATATCATTCGCACCGAAAAACAGCGCCATCTGACCTGTCTTTTCCCCCTGCGTGACCCAGGAAGACTGGATGTTCTTGAAGTTGTCCAGATACAGACGGCTGACGGCCTGTGTTTTCAGATACTCAAACGCACCCGCCGGGGGCACATAATCCATGTCAGTATGATCGGGCTGCAGTGTCCAGCAAATAAAAGCGGAGAAACCGCCCGTTTCATCTTGCAACTCGCGCAGACGATCCAGATGCTCAATGCGTTCGGCCAGTGTTTCGACATGACCGAACATCATCGTGGCACTCGAAATGCCGCCCAGATCGTGCCAGACCCGATTCACTTCCAGCCAGCCATCCGTCAGCACTTTCCCGCGCGTAATTTTTTTACGTACCCGATCGACCAGAATTTCTCCGCCGCCACCGGGAAGACTGCCCAGACCTGCAGCTTGCAGGCGTACCAATACCTCTCGCAAAGACAGATTGTTGAGTTTCGTGAAGTGATAAATTTCCGGCGGGCTGAAACCATGAATATTTACTGTCGGATAGCGTTCACGCAGATCGCGCAGCAAATCTTCGTACCATTCCAGTTTCAAAGTCGGATGCAGGCCTCCCTGCAACAGAATCTGGTCGCCTCCCAGAGCAATGGTTTCCTCAATTTTCTCATAAAGCTGTTCCGGTTTGAGGACGTAAACTTCCGGATCTTTGGGCGTTCGATAAAAGGCACAAAAATCACAGACCGCAGTACAGGAATTCGAATAGTTGATATTGCGATCAATATTATAGGTCCGGTAAGGCTCCGGATGCAGACGTTTCGTGACTTCGTTAGCCGCCCGCCCCAAGGCAATCAGATCATGAGACTCCATTAACTGGAGTCCTTCTTCACGATTCAGACGCTCTCCGGCGACCGCTTTATCCAGCAGAGATGCAATTTCGGAAGACAAGAGGAACTCCCTCGGGAGCAAGTCCCGTTTTAATGGCTAATTCTTGAAACAGACGTAACCCGCAACATTCTGCAGGTCCCAGATAAAAACTCAGATTATTCTTTAGATAACTTTCCGCGACAGAGACTTCAATGCCCAGTTTGGGTGCTTCCCGACGGGCGATTTCATCCAGCATCGTCACCCCCCGGTCACGGGCCTGACACAATGCCGTCTCTAAGGAACCGGTCTCCTGATCCCGTCGAACGGCCCACATCGCAAACACGAAAGGCAGGCCCGTCCAGCGTAACCATTCTTCTCCCAGATCCCAGGTCGCCACAAATTTGGCTGCCGGTGTATGAATCGCACGATCACCAATCAATAAAATCGCATCGGCTGTTGTCGCTGCAATCGTCTGCTCGATGGGCAACGGTTCTACTTCCGGGAACACACCATATTGCTCCGCCAGCATGATCCGCACCAGCGTCGCACTGGTCCGCGATCCCATATCCAACGCCAGCCGCCTGATCTGTCCCAACGGGACGCGACTATACATCTTCACACTCAACACCGGTCCCTGAGTCGCCACGCAGGCATTCGAAATGACTTCATAATTCGAATTCCGGATCACCTCAATGGAAGGCACCAGTCCCACGTCAATCCGCCCCGCTGCCAGATCATCGGCCAGCAGACTGGGATAATCTAACATCAGTTCAGCATTTTCGGCGAGATCCTCCAGATCTTGAATTAATGGCTTCGAGTTGAGATAGGAGACCGCCCCCACACGAATGGGAGGTGGAATCAAGTCAGACATTATCGTTTGGCTTTCATTTCCAGTTGCATTGTCCAACTTATTATAGCCAGCAATCTTCATCTCGCAATCAGCTCACACCATGGTTAACCAACCCGAGAATGGACTCTGATGCACATTCCGTCCGTTGGTGTTACAATTTGTAAATTATCTTAGCCCAGATTAATACATTCTAGCAGTTTGTGCCCCCTCAATCAGGGACAATCGACACGAAAATTGCAGGTCGGACAAAATTCAGCAGTAAGATCAGACAGAAATCTCAGTAAACAGGCATTAGAAAGCACCATCAGCATGTCAGAAAACAGAGGCGTGAAAGTCGGCTTCATCGGAGCTGGTCGTATGGCAACTGCCCTTGCCGGCGGATTAATCTCATCCGGCTTTACCACCCCGGACCACGTTTGGGCCAGCGATACATTCGAAGCAGCCAGAGAGCGATTTGCCCAGGAGACCGGTGCCCAGACTGTCGAATCGAACCTGACGGTCGTAGAACAGGCAGAAGTCATCATTCTGTCTGTTAAACCACAACATGTTGCGGACGTACTTGAGGAAATCAAGGGGACTCTCACGGATCGGCAACTGTTAGTTTCTATCGCTGCCGGCTGTCCTTTGTCCCTGTTTGTCGAGAAACTCGGAAAAACGAAACGGCTGATCCGGGTGATGCCCAATACCCCCTGTCTGGTCAAACAGGGCGCTTCGGCTTTCGCACGCGGCGGTCAGGCTTCCGAAACAGACGCCAGCCTGGTGGAATCATTGTTGTCTACGGTAGGTATCGCGGTGGAAGTTCCCGAGTCGCAGCTCGACGCCGTCACCGGCTTGTCGGGGAGTGGACCTGCTTATATTTATCAGGTGATTGAAGCCCTCAGCGATGGGGGAGTCCGCATGGGGCTGCCTCGACACATCGCCACTCAACTGGCCGCTCAGACCGTTAAAGGCGCCGCCGAAATGGTGCTCGAAACTGGCGAACATCCTGGAACGCTCAAGGACGCCGTCACCAGCCCTGGAGGAACAACCATCGCCGGTATCCACGCTCTGGAAGCGGGCGGTTTAAGAAACAGCCTGATGAACGCCGTCACCGCTGCCACCAACCGCTCAATTGAACTCGGAAAACAGTCCTGAGCCAGCGGGAAAACTGAGAGCCAAACCATCATCAGTGTGACGAAGTCGGCCTGATTGCCTGAGACTTTTCTCAGCCCCGTTATTTAATTTTATTAACGAACTTGTTTTCCCTGCCGGTTTTTCTCAAAATAAAATACAACGTCTATTATTTTCCTACCTGATGACACCGGGAGACACAGCCATGCTCAACCACGACGCGCGCCGCTTTTTTGTTTTCTGCTGTCTGCTTTTGACTGGCATCCCGCCTTTGTCTGCTGCCGAGCAGGATCTGAAAACCTGGCTCTCCCAGCCGATCATCGAAGCCGATCTTCCCTGGAAAGAAGTTCAACAATACATCGCACCGCGCGTCCCGGGTATGCCGGAAATTGACAGCGTCTCTGCCTGGGAAAAATATATTACGCAGGTCCGCAGTGATGTATTAAACAAAGTCGTCTACCGGGGAGAAGCTGCCAAATGGCGCGATTCCAAAATGAATATCGTCTGGCTCGAAACGATTGCAGGCGGCCCCGAATACAAAATCCAGAAGCTCAGATTTGAAGCGCTGCCCGGCTTATGGGTACCTGCGCTGCTCTATGTTCCAAATCAGCTTTCCGGAAAAGTGCCTGTGGTCATGAACGTGAACGGTCACGACCGGAATGGCAAAGCCGCCGACTATAAACAGGTACGCTGCATCAATCAGGCCAAACGAGGCATGATCGCGCTCAACATTGAGTGGCTGGGCATGGGACAGTTGAATGTGCCCGGTTTCACACATTATCAGATGAATCAGCTGGACCTGTGCGGCACGAGTGGCTTGGCTCCCTTTTATCTCTCTATGAAACGGGGGCTCGACGTTTTACTGTCGCATCCCCATGCAGACCCGAAGCGTGTTGCAGTCGCCGGTCTCTCGGGGGGTGGCTGGCAGACCATCTTTATCAGTTCACTTGATGAACGGGTCACGCTCTCGAATCCGGTCGCCGGCTATTCCAGTTTTCTGACCCGGGTTTATCACACGAAAGACCTCGGCGATTCCGAACAGACTCCCAATGATCTGGGCGTCTATGCCGACTACACGCATCTGACCGCCATGCGTGCCCCCCGCCCGACTCTTTTAACCAATAACTCGAAAGACAACTGCTGTTTTGAATCGGGTTATGCCCAGCCACCACTGCTGAAAGCGGCTTTCCCAATTTACAAACTGTACGAGAAAGAAAACTTCTTACAGAAACATATCAACGATGATCCCGGCGATCATAATTTCCTGCAGGACAACCGCGAAGCGCTGTACCGCATGCTGTCGGCGCACTTCTCTGAACCGGGAAAACCGCTGCCTGTGAAAGAAATTGAATGCAAGGCAGAAATCAAATCGGCCGACGAACTCAAAGTCGAACTGCCCGCTGACAACGAAACCTTTCATAGCCTGGCGCTCACGCTCTGTCAGAATCTCCCCCAACCAGCAAAATCGTCACAAAAGCAGCCGCGCGAAACACTCAAACAAACCGTGCATTTTAAAGAAGCAAAAGTACAAGGAACGGAAACCGGTCAGGCAACCAAAGACAAAACCACCGTCAAATTCTGGAAGCTGAAAATCGATAATGACTGGACGGTGCCTGCGGTCGAGTTTTCCAATGGCCCCTCAAAATCAACGACGATCCTCGTCGCCGATGAAGGTCGTAAGAGTCTGGCGACGAATGTGGAAAAACTGCTCGCGCAAGGAGAAACCGTTCTGGCCGTCGATCCGTTTTATTTCGGAGAATCGAAAATCAGTCAGCGTGATTTTCTGTATGGTCTGCTGGTCGCCGCCGTCGGAGAACGTCCGCTGGGCATTCAGGCAAGTCAACTGACGGCCATCGCCGGCTGGTTACAAAAGGAACGAAATCAGACGTCTGTCAAAATTCAATCAGCGGGTCCGCGCAGCAGCCTGTTCACACTCGTCGCTGCCGCCATCGAGCCCGAGGCGATTACCAGTGTCAGCCTGGAAGGTTCCCTGGGTTCGTTGAAACAAGTGCTCGAGGAGAATCAGTCGGTCAATCAGGCTCCCGAATTATTCTGCTTCGGACTGCTGAAACAGTTCGACATCAAACAGCTCGTGGAGCTGGCGGGCACAGACAAAATTCAGTTCATCGAACCGAGCGACCGTGTGAAGCAGGAGCTGTCTCAAGTTCGTGTAAAACAAGACTTCAGCTACCTGGGTGAAGGACGCAGCGAAAAACTTGACCTGTATCTGCCCGATCCCCGATTTCAAGCAGGCCCTTATCCTGCGATCGTCATTATTCACGGCGGCGGCTGGCACGGTGGAGATAAAGCAGCCACCCGAGAACAAAATATCGGCAATACTCTGGCGAAAGCGGGTTACGTCTGTGCCAGCATCAACTATCAACTGGCAAAAAAAGAGTCGAAGTTTACAGACAATCTGAAACAGGTCTGGCCTAGGAACCTGCAGGATTGCAAAACCGCGGTCCGCTTTTTAAGGAAACACGCGAACCAATATCAAATCGACGCCGACCACATCGGCGCTATCGGCGGCTCTGCGGGCGGTCATCTGGTCGCCATGCTGGCAGTGACCGGCGATGATCCGGAGTTCGAACCACAAGAGCCATATACCGGTTTTTCTTCCCGCATCCAGGCCGTCGTCCCCATGTACGGGGTGCATGATCTGCTTGCTCTGGCGCAGTCACGCGATCAGCTGTCCTCGTTTTCAGATGGGGAAAAAGAACTCTGCCGCCAGGCTTCCGCGGTGAATCACCTTACCAAAGACGATCCCCCCTTCCTGATTCTGCATGGCACCAAAGATACACTGGTTCCTGTAGAACAATCCGAACTCCTGATGGCTGCTCTGCAACAAGGCAACGTACCCGCTGAAATTCTGATTATTGAAGGCGCGCCGCACAGTTTCCATCTGCAACCCCGGCAACAGGATCTCAGGTCCACCGTACTCGGATTTTTCGATCGGCATTTGAAACCCTGATCTTTTGGCGTTCCCCTGGTGTTGACACCCAGCCAGACTCTGTTAGAATACAACAAAATGTAGCCTTGGCTACATTTAAAGGTTCGTCTACATCCATGCCTGACAGGAGATTGTTCATGAGAAGGCTTTTTGCTTTCGCCTTGTGTCTGAGTTTTTTAGCCGGTTGCCAGACAAAGGAAACTCCTTCATCCGACAAAGCGACAAACCAACCGCAGAACGGGAAACAGCTCAGCTACCCGATTCCGGTCGCGGCGACAGTGGGCATGGTGGCAGACCTTGTCAAAAATGTCGGCCGTGAGTATGTCGCCGTCACCCAAATCATGGGTTCAGGCGTTGACCCACACATGCACAAAGCCAGCCGGGATGACGTGCAGTCCATCATGAATGCCGACATTGTCTTTTACTCCGGCCTGATGCTGGAAGGCAAGATGGCGGATACACTGATCAAAGTTTCGCGCAACAAGCCGGTGTTTGCGGTCACGGAACTGATTGACCAAAAAACATTACTCGAACCGGAAGACTTCAACGGGCACTATGATCCGCATGTCTGGATGGATGTCGCTGCCTGGTCTCAATGTGTTGATGCAGTGAAAGACGCTTTAAGTCAGGTCGACCCCAAACATTCCGACGTCTATCAGAAAAATGCGGCAGACTATAAAAAGCAGTTAGCGCAATTGCATCAGTACGGTTTAAAAACCATGCAGTCAGTTCCGGAAGCGAGTCGCATCCTGATCACCTCACATGACGCCTTTAATTATTTCGGTCGCGCCTACGGCCTGAATGTTCAAGGCATTCAGGGAATCTCGACCGAATCGGAAGCGGGGCTCAAACGGATCAACGAACTTGTCGACATGCTGGTGGCAAAAAACATCAAAGCCGTCTTCGTCGAAAGCAGCGTCTCCAAAAAGAACATTTCCGCCCTCATCGATGGAGTCAAAGCGCAAGGGCACGACATCCGGATTGGCGGCGAATTGTTTTCCGATGCGATGGGTGAAACAGGCACGTATGAAGGCACCTATGTCGGCATGCTGGATCACAATTTCACCACTGTCGCACGGGCACTGGGGGGAACGGCTCCTGAAAAGGGGATGCAAGGCAAGCTCTCCCCCTGATCGAAGATTGCTCGCACATGGTTTAACGCTGCTCAAGGAAGCATTTCCTGTATTATTTCAAACAAAATCATTTCACTCCGACCATTGATGAAATAAAATCGGCCTTATGAATACGAGAGAAAGTTCCACTTCCGCCTCACCGTCTGCATCTTCTCCCATAGAAACCCCGCTCTCCGTTTATGACTTGACGGTGGCCTACCATCGCAAGCCCGTGATCTGGGATGTGAGCTTTGAAATTCCCCCGGGGAAACTTGTGGGTATCGTCGGGCCGAATGGTGCCGGCAAAAGTACCCTGATCAAAGCCATCATGGGCCTCATCCCCAAGGCTTCGGGGCGGGTCCAGATTTTCGGCAAACAGTATCAGAAGAACCGACACCGCGTGGGCTATGTTCCTCAACGCGAAAGTGTTGACTGGGATTTCCCCGTCGATGCCCTCGACGTGGTGACGATGGGTCTTTACAAGGAAATCGGCTGGTGTCTTCCCGTGCGAAAAAAGCACCGCGACCGGGCCATGGAAGCGCTCGACCGTGTGGGAATCGCCGACTATGCACACCGGCAGATCAGTCAGCTTTCCGGAGGGCAGCAACAGCGGACCTTTCTGGCGCGCGCTCTGGTTCAGGACGCCGACCTGTATCTGATGGACGAACCGTTCGCTGCTGTCGATGCCGCCACCGAAAAAGCCATCGTGAAAATCCTGCATGAAATGAAACAGGCCGGAAAAACCGCACTCGTCATTCACCACGATTTGCAGACCGTGCCCGAATACTTCGATTATGTGATTCTGCTCAACATGCGGGTCATCGACCATGGACTGACCGCAGACGTCTTCACGCCGGAGAATCTTCAAAAAACCTATGGCGGACGACTCACACTGTTGGAAGAAGCGACCGAAACCATGCGACGGCGGGAGCAGTCTTTATGAGGGCGTTTGCTCTGGTGTTGCTCTTCGCAAGTTTCTGGCCGCACTGTCTGGTGTTCGCGGCCACTGAGAGCGGGGAAATTCAAACTCAAGAATCCATCACCGACCGCAGCATCGCCATTCCGGAATGGAAAGACTGGAAACGCGTTTTTCTGCTACAGGATTATAACACGCGCGTCGTCATTCTCGGCACCACGCTGCTGGGTATGGCCGCCGGCATGATCGGCAGCTTCGCGTTATTACGCAAACGGGCGCTGATGGGAGATGCATTAAGTCACGCAACGCTGCCCGGTATTGCGATTGCCTTTATTCTCGCCACCTCGCTGGGACTGAATGGAAAATCGCTGCCGATTCTGCTGACGGGAGCCGCCGTGAGTGGCTTGCTGGGTATCGGCGGGATTCTGCTGATCCGTAATCTGACGCGTTTAAAAGAAGACGCCGCGCTTGGCATTGTACTCAGTGTCTTTTTTGGTGCCGGGATCGCTCTCCTGGGGGTCGTCCAACAAATGCAGACCGGCCACGCCGCCGGCCTGGAATCATTTATTTACGGGAAGACCGCCTCGATGGTCGCCAGCGACGCCTGGCTGATCGGTTCCGCGGGACTGACCTGCATGCTGATTTCCATTCTGCTGTACAAGGAACTGACGCTACTCTGTTTTGATGAAGGCTTTGCCATCTCACGCGGTTTTCCGGTAGTATTGCTCGACATGACGCTGATGGGTCTGGTGGTCGTCGTCACGATCATCGGCCTGCAGGCCGTCGGGCTGATCCTGATGATTTCCCTGTTAGTGATCCCGCCCGCAGCAGCCCGCTTCTGGACCGAAAAAATGGCCTACATGTCACTTGTGGCCATCGTCCTGGGAGCGCTCAGTGGAATGATCGGCTCAGCCATGAGTGCAATCTTCCCCAATCTCCCCTCAGGCGCCATGATCGTTCTGGTCGCGACCACCATGTTTCTCTTCAGCATGGTCTTCGGCATTCCCCGCGGCATTCTGATCCGCAAACTGCGTCGGCACCAGTTAAATTCAAAAGTCGATCGCCAGCACCTGCTGCGCGGTCTTTATGAATATCTGGAAGCGCGAGGACTACTCCACGACAAGCAAACAGCAGAATCCACGTTCGTCCCCCTGTCCACACTTCTTCAAATGAGGAGTTGGTCACCAGCCAAGCTGAAAAAAATCGTGAAACGGGCACAGAGGGAACAACTTGTCGTAGCACTTCAGGAAGATCAAATACGGCTGACCAGGTCAGGACTCCTGGAAGCTGCGCGCATTGTTCACGAACATCGTTTATGGGAACTCTATTTGATCACGTACGCCGACGTCGCTGCGAGCAAGGTCGATCAGGACGCCGACGCCATCGAACACGTTTTAGAACCGGAAGTCATCGCAGAGCTGGAATCGCTGCTCGTTCGTCAGTCGACGGTGGGAGTACTGCAGAGCCCGCATGCGATTCAAATCCAACAGGAAAACACCAACCCACGCCAGTCCGATTCCCGGAGGGCGAACTAATGGGTGGACTGGAACAGTGGAACTGGTTTCTGGATGGTTGGATCATTCTCGCCGGCGTTTTGTGCGCTGCATCGACAGCGTTGCTGGGCAATTTTCTTGTCCTGCGAAAAATGAGCATGCTGGGAGATGCCATCACGCATGCGATTCTCCCCGGTCTGGCGGCAGCCTTTATGATCAGCGACAGCCGCAGCAGCCTGCCGATGTTCGTCGGCGCCGTGATCGCCGGAATTCTGACCGCGCTGTTTACAGAATGGATTCGGGGCTTCGGCAAAGTGGATGAAGGGGCCTCGATGGGGGTTGTCTTCACTTCGCTGTTCGCGCTGGGGCTGGTGATGATCGTACAGGCTGCCGACCACGTGGACCTGGACCCGGGCTGCGTCCTCTACGGAGCAATTGAACTCACGCCCCTCGATACGATCCTGATTGCCGGCTGGGAAATCCCACGTGTCGTTGCGGTGCTCTCGATTGTGTTGCTGATCAACCTGCTATTCGTGATCTGTTTTCTCAAAGAACTCAAACTCAGTTCGTTTGATCCGGCACTCGCCACCACCACCGGCTTTAACGCGACGATCATCCACTATACCTTAATGACGCTGGTTGCGATCACCGCGGTCGCCAGTTTTGAAACGGTGGGAAACATTCTGGTTGTCGCGATGTTTGTCGTACCGCCGGCAGCCGCGTATATGCTGACAGACCGCCTGGGACGCATGATCGTGCTCAGCGTCATCCTGGCGATCATCGCTGCAGTCACCGGACACATCAGCGCCATCACAGTCCCCCGCTGGTTCGGATATCACAGCACGTCCACCGCCGGCATGATGGCCGTCGCCTCGGGTCTGCTATTTGTGGCGGCAGCTCTGTTTGCCCCCCGGCACGGCGTGATTGTCATCTTTTTCCGTCGCCAGATTCTCGCCTGGAAAATCCTTGCAGAAGACATCATCGCGCTGATGTACCGCATCGAAGAACGAGACCCTCAGCAAAAACCGGACGCAAACTACCTGCGCGAGATTCTGTTCTCACGATCTGTCCCGACGAAACTCACACTTCACTATCTTACAAAACAGGGACATATCGCAGACACAAACGGAAATTACGAATTAACGGAAACCGGCCGCGATCACGCACGTCAACTCGTTCGCTCGCATCGCCTGTGGGAACACTATCTGGTCGAGCACGCGGGCATGTCAGCAGAAAATATTCACAAACAGGCCGAACGACTGGAACACTTCACCGATCGGCAGTTGCGTGAAAAACTGAACGAAGACACCCTCGACACCGACCAGGACCCGCACGGCAGCCCCATTCCCCCCGAAGACGAAATTCGATAACCTCTGGTAAAGTCGATCATTTCATTGCACATTAAAGATGTCTCGGCGCAACAAGACTTTCGGCAATTCCTTCGCACTTCTAATGTTCTGAGGAAACGGGAACGTCCTGATCTTCGGGCTCTGATACTGGCTTTTGCTCTGTTGGCGGGTCCCATTCCTTGCCCACAATCAAACGTGCCCCGCGGCGGAAACTGAGATAAGACCAGCCCCATTGCATCACAACCAATACCCGGTTTTTAAACCCGGTCAGATAAAAGATGTGCACGACCAGCCAGACCACCCAGGCGAGGAATCCGGATAATTTGAACCGCCCGATTTCTACAATCCCTCGGCTGCGACCAATGGTCGCCATCTGACCTTTATCGCGAAAATGAAACTTACTGCGCGGCTTGCCTTTCAGTTCCTCGCGAATCGTTCTGCCGATAAACTTTCCCTGCTGCAGCGCCACGGGCGCGGTTCCCGGTAACGGTTTCCCGGTCTGATGTGTAAAGCTAGCCTGATCGCCGGCGACAAATACATTTTCATAACCCTGCAGACTCAAATCCGGTTCCACAATCACGCGGCCGCGATTATCAACGTGCATGCCCCCCGAATTCCCCAGTGGAGACGCTTCGACACCCGCGGCCCAGAGCACAGTCGCGGCGCGAATCCGCTCGCTTCCCAGTTCAACTCCTTCTTCGTTGATATTCGTCACCATAGAAGAAGTCCAGATCTGGACACCCAGATTCTCTAAATCGCGGGCTGCCCGGTTCGCCTGCTGTTCGGAAAACATCGGCAAAATCCGTGGTCCCGCTTCGACCAGAATCACGCGAGTATGGCTGGGATTGATCCGGCGAAAGTCCTTGGACAGCGTAAACCGGCTCATCTCGCCAATCGCACCCGCCAGTTCCACGCCCGTCGGACCGCCGCCCACAATTACATACGTCAGATATTTCTTTTGCTCATCAGGATCAGTGATTCGTTCTGCATGTTCAAACGCAGACAACACACGCTTGCGAATTTCCGTGGCCTGCGAAATATTTTTCAACCCGGGCGCGTATTGTTCCCACTCATTATGCCCGAAATAACTGTGCGTTGCTCCACAAGCCAGCACCAGATAATCATAAGGGAACTCGCCAAAATCGAATTTGACTTTTTGACCAGGCAGATCAATCGATTCCGCTTCCCCTAACAGGACGCTTGTATTTCGATAAGTTGAGAGCAGGCTCCGAATCGGCGTGGCGATATCAGCGGGACTGAGCCCTGCCATCGCAACCTGATATAAGAGCGGTTGAAACAGATGGTAGTTGTGACGGTCAACCAGAGTGACTTCGATTCCCTGAACGCCGCCCAGTTCCAATGCCGCGTTCAAGCCGGCAAAACCACCACCGATAATCAGTATCCGTTTGGTCTCTGCCCCGTCTCCAGGGCTTTGTATATTATTCATCACACTATTTTTATAGACAGGACGTTAGTACCAATCAGACAGAAAAGTTGGCGCCCTCCTCAATGTCGATCATGAACACACTCAAGCACTATTTTAGAACGATTCGAGTCGATCCGTCTATACGCACAAATTGAGTTCTTGGAAAAATCAGGCAGTCAGCCAGAGAAACAACAAGCCCAAATGAATTTCAGGCGAGAATATCGTGAATCACTTCGCCGTGCACATTCGTCAAACGGCGTTCGATGCCATTGTGATAATACGTCAGTCGCGTGTGATCAATGCCCAGTAAGTGTAATACAGTAGCATGATAATCATGCCAGGCAACAGGCTGTTCGACCGATTTCCAGCCGAATTCATCGGTGGCGCCGTAACTGATGCCGTGCTTAAGTCCGCCCCCTGCCATCCAGACGGAAAACCCGTTCATATTATGGTCGCGGCCTGTTCCCACTGTACCCGAGGCAGACTGGGTAAACGGGGTGCGCCCGAATTCTGTTGAAAACAGAACCAGCGTATCGTCCAGCATGCCCCGCTGTCTCAAATCCTTGAGTAGACCGGCGATCGGCTGATCAATGCGGGTCGCTTCGCGGAGGTGATTACGTTTGACATCTTCATGACCATCCCAATTAATCCGCGGAGATCCGAACGAACCCCCGGAAAACAACTGCACAAACCGCACCCCCTGCTCCAGTAACCGCCGTGCCAACAGACAATTACGGGCAAACGGCGCCGTCTCTTCAGAGCCAAAGCCATATAATGCTTTCGTGGCAGCCGTCTCTACAGACAGATCTGTCACTTTGGGGACGGCTAACTGCATTTTCGCCGCCAGCTCATGACTGCGAATCCGCGCTACCAGATCGCTGTTCGCCCCCGTTCGTTCCAGATGACTCTGATTGAACTGGTTCAATAACTGGCGACTGGCGACTTCCGTTGATTTTGAAATTGTTCGACCGGGAAACAGATCGCGGATCGCCGGCCCTTCAGTCTGGAACGGCACTCCCTGATGCAAGGCAGGCAGAAACCCGTTTGACCAGTTGATTGTTCCCGCAGCCGGATACCCACGCACATCAGGCAACACAACAAACGACGGCAGCTCATCGGTTTCACAACCCAGACCGTACGAGAGCCATGCTCCCAGCACCGGGAACCCGTTCAGACGAAAGCCGGTATTCTCCTGAAACGTAGCTGGCGTGTGATTCGCAGAATCGGCTTTCATAGACCGGATCAACGTCAACTCATCTGCCTGCTTCGCGATTTGAGGAAACAGTTCTGAAATCCAGAGACCACTTTTGCCTCGTTGTTGAAATTCAAAATCGTTCTTACGCAGTAATCCGACCTGGCCGAAAAACGTTTCCGGTTTTTTGTCGGTTGGCATGATTTTGCCATGCAGCTTTTGGAGTGCCGGTTTATAGTCAAACGAGTCCAGATGACTCAGACCACCGATCAGACAGATATGGATCACGCGTTTGACTCGCGGCGAAAAATGAGTCGCCGTTTGTGGTGCTATTGCTGGTGCCGCCGCGCTGAGCGTTTTCTGCTTCAACAGCAAATCCATCAGCGCCGTTCCCGCCAGTCCGGTCTTTGCCCAGGAAAAGAAATCACGACGCGACATCTTTTCAGAGTCGTTAACAAAACGGGAATCCGGATTTTGAGGAATTTGAAACGCCATGATCCACTCAATTCACATATAAAAATTCATTGCCGTTCAGAATCACCCGACACAAAGCAGACAGCCCGTATTGTTCAAGAAATTCACGAGCCATCAAAGCCTCTTGTTTTAGGGGTCGCCTTTGAAATGTCAATAAAAATAATTCTGTCACCTGTTTCTGACTTTCCGAACCGGCCCGCTGTTGCACCCGTTCGGCCAGCAGGTCCGACATCCGCAACACGAACGAGGTATTCATCAACGATAGCGCCTGTAGCGGCGTGGTTGTCGAGGCACGGTCAGGAGTCGTCGTGGAAGGATCGGGGCAATCAAACGTTTCCAACAAAGGATGACGGCCACCACGCGCGGAAAAGCGATAAATCGAGCGACGGTTGAACTCTTTGCCCACGGGATCTAACGGCTCATAAAACTGGGTCCCTTTGAAGAAATACGATTTCACATCCTGATATCCGTGCCCGCCGATTTCGGAATTCAGCTGGCCGGAAACTTTCAGGATCGAATCGCGAATCGATTCGGCTTCCACTCTCTGCGGGCTTTTCCGCCAGAGCCATTGATTGCCTGCATCGACTTTCAATGCGTCCGAATTCGGCTCGGAAGACTGTTGAAATGTCGCCGACATTAAAATCAGCCGATGTAATGATTTCAGGCTCCAACGATTGCGAATCAGTTCGACCGCCAGCCAGTCGAGCAGTTTCGGATGACTGCAGCGACCACCATTAAAACCAAAATCGTTGGGTGTATTCACGAGCCCCTGTCCGAAATGATAATGCCAGACTCGATTCACAATCACACGGGCAAACAGCGGGTTTTGGGAATCGGTCACCCAGTTCGCAAATTTCACCCGCCGATCGCGATCCGGACTGTCCACCGCCAGTTTCAGATCGCCGCTCACCCCTTTGATCGCGTTGAGCCCTCCCGGCTTCACAACATCCGCCGGCGCACTGACACTTCCCCGTCGCAGCAAATGCGACACCCCCGGGTTTCGGGACAGCGCCGCGTATACTTTGGTTGGTTGAATCGCCTGAAGGTGTTCGATCTCTGATTGCAGTCGCTTCCGTTCTTCGTGGTGCTTCTGTCGCGAATCCCGTTCCGGCTGCGTCAGCACTGCCGTAAGTTCTTCCTCTGATAAAAAGGTGCCCCCCCATTTCGCGGACGATTGAATTTCTTCAGGCGTCAATACCCGATCATACAGGCGGGCTTTCCTGATAATGCCTTTCAACAGCCGATTCCCGCCCGGCGATCCATGCCTCAAACCGAACAACACTTCCGTTTTCCCGGATGAGAATGACTGTAACTGAGACGACTGATAAGCGGCCCCATAAGACGCCCCATTCCGGTATGCGGCGATTTTACCGTCGGCTTGATAGACAATGACAAACTGCACTTCTTTTTCTGCGGCCTCTTGCTCAGGTGCTCCCTGGAACGATTTCGTTCGGCTGAAATGATCGCTGCCCGCCAGCCAGTGTCCCGGCTGCTGCTCACCAAACACAATCGCATCAAAGAGGTTTCCGTCGAGTGTCTGCACGCTGATGACGCCGCCACCACGTTGCTCAAGGTTCGCCAGCTTCACCCAGACTTCGAGCGTTTTTTCTTTCAGATCCTGATTGAGTGGTTCAGTCTGCAGAAATGCCCCATTTCCATCGAGCTGTAAACCCTGTTCGGTCTGTTTCGCCGAACCGTGTAGCGTGCCCTTCAAACCGCCCGCCAGATCCTCTGTACTTTTCTGAAAATCCCACGCCGCGATCGGGGATGACACTGAGAATGGCGTGTCTGTTTTGTCTGATGTTATGCGACTTGTCATCACACGCTGGCAGGCCTGTGACTCCAGCGCAAATAACGCTGCCTGAACTTCACGGAGTTTTTTGCCGCTTTCCGCCAACTGTTGTTGTGCCCGTGCATACTCGGGATCGGGCAGATCACGCTCGCCATGTTCGACGCCTGCTAAGGCTGCGGCAATCTGGTAATACTCCTGCTGACTGATCGGATCAAATTTGTGATCGTGACAACGGGCACAATTGACCGTCAAACCGAGAAACGTCTGGCTGACCACCCCAATCTTATCCTCCAGCTCATCCTGACGCATCGTTTCCCGCATATCTTTACTGACGGGAATCACCACATCATGCGGACCGGCAACGAGAAAACCGGTGGCGATGACCGCTTGCGGGTTGGCAGGTTCCAGCAGATCGCCGGCCAGTTGCATCCGCACAAACTGATCGTAAGGCAAATCCTGATTGAGCGCCTGAATCACCCAGTTTCGGTAATGCCAGGCATTCGTACGAGGCTGATCCCTCTCGAAACCATTGCTCTCACCAAAACGGACCACGTCCAGCCAATGTCGGGCCCAGTGTTCTCCATAATGTGGGGAGACAAGTAATCGATCCACTAATTTTTCATACGCGTCCGGCACAGGATCATTAATAAACGCCTCAACTTCTTCCGGTTCGGGGGGTAACCCGATCACAGAGAAATACAGCCGCCGAATTAACGTTCTGCGATCGGCGCGGGGCTGGGGTTGAAAACCGTGCTCCTGCAACCGCGCCCGCACAAACGCATCAATCGGATTTTGCCCCCCTAGATGATCCGGTACGTGAGGAACAACGGGCTGGCGTAACGGCTGCAGTGACCACCAGTCGTAGCCGCCCCGCTTGTTCGTTGTTTTACTGAAGGCGTCAATCGGATCGGTGCCCCACGGTGCACCGGCCTGAATCCAGTGTTTAAAAATCTGCTTCTCTTCCGCAGAGAGCGGGTGTTCGGGAGGCATCTCATCGGCTTCAATATATTGCCAGATCAAACTTTCCACCGGTTTTCCGGCGTGCAGAGCGGGGCCATTTTCCCCACCCTGAAACGCGGCCGCACGGCGGGATAAATCGAAACCGGCTTTCGGATCAAGACCCGCATGGCATTCCAGACATCGACCGGCAATCAATGGCGCGATCACACGATCAAAGTCGGCCTGCTGCGTTGCCTTGTTTTGAAAAAGATCTTCTGCCTGGCAGAACACTGCTGACGTCAGCCAGAAAATCACCGTCAGTGCCACGCATAATCTGTCACCTGCTCGCATTGCAAGATTCTTTCTGATGCTGTTCGAAAGGAGTATTGTGATGCAGCCTGCCGCCAATTCCATGATGATGAGGTTGACACACGTGTCCGGGGCTCATAACATATTCCACTATTGAAACCTATTTCATATATGAAGTCAACAACAATGAGCGTCCCGCACACAAATCCGAAAACAGATGCAGCCGCCTCCCCCAGTCTGCAGCGGGGCATTGCCTTGCTCGAATATCTGGCAAAACATTCCCATGGCTGCACGCTCAGCGAACTCAGTGAAGCGCTTTCGATTCCGCAGGCTTCTTTTTTGCGAATCGGAAAAGCGCTGGAAGAAATGGGTTATGTCTCACGCGATCACGTGACCAAAAAGTATTATCTCACGAACCGTTTCCTGCAGTTGATTCCCCCCAGCGTTCAGGATCGCCCGTTATCCGAATGTGCGATTGGAGCGATGCGAGAACTACGAGATATCACCGCTGAGACCACCCAGCTCTGCTGTCTAATTGATACGGAAATTGTGATTCTTGAACAGTTGCTGGCCCGCCACGCGTTTAAATATTCGGCCGAGATTGGTGCCCGTGCACCCTGTTACAGTTGTGCGCCGGGCAAAGCCATCGCCGCGTTTTTACCGGAAAATGAGCGAGACGATCTGGTCGATCGGATTCGCTTCAAGCGATTCACTCCGCACACGATTACTTCGAAGCGTGCGTTTCTCAATGAACTGGCTCTGATCCGCAAATGTGGGTATGCCATCGATCATGAAGAGGGGCTGGTGGGTATTCGCTGTATCGCGGCTCCGATTCGGGATCGAAATGGCATCGCCGTCGCCGCCTTCACTATTACCGGGCCAGCGGAACGAATTCCTGAGGACGAATACGAATCGCTGGGTAAAATTGTCCAATCCCGGGCCAATGCAGCGACGGCAGAATTTAATCGGTAATCATCTCGCGATCTGAGCGGATTACCAGTCTGAACCAGCCGCCCATGCAGCACAACCATTCGCATCGCCACAACCGTTGTTTTCACCATGAACGGTCCGCTTGATTCATCCGTCAGGGCAGTCTGCTGTTGGAATCGTCCCGCGCAATGTTGCAATTTGACAACCTGAGTTCGCGAACTAGTGTAGTGATTCACTCAGTTGGGCTCTTATTCAAGGCTTCGCGAGCGCGGG